>JAUVUO010000226.1 GCA_030601015.1 Candidatus Omnitrophota bacterium
ACAATAGACCTGTTTCCTCAAGAAGGAAAATACCATTATGCCGGACACAGAAAATGCGGCATATGCTGGGATCCGTTACAAACCGTAAAAAATGAAGGGATCTGTCCTGTATGCGGGAAAAAAGTAACTTTAGGTGTAATTAATAGAATAGTAGAATTATCAGACCGTAAAGATTTAACTGAAAGAAAAAATCGACTCCCCTTTCATTCAATCATTCCTTTAAAAAAAATATTATCCGAAATCAACGGAGTAGGGCCGAATTCTAAAAAGATAACTAATCTATACAATGTTTTAATTCAAAAAACATGTCCTGAACTGGAATTACTGCTCGACTTTCCTTTAGACAAAATTAAACAAGCCGGTTCCGAGCTTCTTATGGAAGGAATAAGACGCATGAGAAACAAAGAGATTTATATCAAAGAAGGGTTTGACGGAGAATACGGTGTAATAAAAGTATTCAGGCAAGATGAAATAAAGCAATTTTCCGGCCAAAGATCTTTATTTGGAAATATAAACAAAAATTTATTAAACCCCAAAAAAAGACAAATTATAAATTTCGATTTAAAAGAATATCAATATCTAAAGAATCAGGAAAGACAAAATAAACTAAATATAGATAAAAACAATATCCCAAATACCCCTATAACAAACCAACTTAACTCGTCACAACTAGAAGCAGTTGAACATGCACAAGGGCCTCTCTTAATTCTTGCCGGGCCGGGAACGGGCAAAACAAAAACTCTTACTCACCGGATAGCAAACCTTATCCAAAACAAAGGGGCCTTCCCGGAAAATATTTTAGCCGTAACTTTTACTAATAAAGCCGCAAAAACAATTAAAGAAAGGCTAAACATTATTTTAGAAAACAAAACTATCTTACCAAAACTTCAAATTTCAACTTTTCACGGATTGGGCTTATCTTTCATAAAAGAAAATTACAAAATAATAGGACGGGATAAAAATTTTTCAATTATTGATGAAAACGACAAAGAGTTGATATTAAAAAATTTAGGCTGCCCTAACAAAGAGATAAAAAATATTTCTAACTCAATAACTTCTATAAAGAAGGATCTAGAGACCGAATATACCGATGAAAAAACTGACATAAAAAAAATAATTAAAGATTATGATGAATTCCTTAAAGCGGAAAACCTGCTTGATTTTGACGACTTATTATTTCTTTCAGTACAAATACTAAAAACCAATATAAATATTCTTCAAAATTATAGAGAAAAATATAAGTGGATATTAATAGATGAATACCAAGATATAAATTTTATTCAATACCGGCTAATGAGATTATTAATGCCCGGTAAACATTCTAATATCTGCGTGATAGGAGACCCAAATCAGTCTATTTACGGATTCAGGGGCGCTGACATAAAATATATTAAAAAATTTACTACTGACTACCCTGATTCTTCCGTCTATGAATTAAAAAAAAGTTACCGCTGTTCCGATTACATACTTAAAGCATCCGGCAATATAATCAACCATAAAAACGAAAATACTCTAAAAGGCCTGCAAAAAGGAGTCAAAATTAAAATAGTTAAAAATAGTTCAGACAAAAGCGAAGCCGAATTTGTTGCCCGGAGCATTGAAGATATGATAGGCGGATTAAGATTCTTCTCTATGGACAGCGGTATAACAGAAGGCACCAACTTCTCAGAAATCAAAAGTCTCTCCAATTTTGCGGTTCTTTGCAGAATAAAGAGCCAATTTGAAAGTCTGGAAAAAGCTTTTAACGACCACTCTATTCCTTACCAAACAATAGGAGAATCGTCTTTACTGCGGCAAAAAACTGTGAACTCAATTATAGGCCTGCTTAATCTTTCTCTCCATCCTGAAAATGTTTTTTTAAACTTCAAAGTCAAAAAAGACAAAATGTTTTCAGATATAACCTCTGCTGAAATTTTAAAACTAAACGAACTGAAATCGGTAAAAGATAAGATAGAAATAATTATACACAAATACATAAACGGCTTAACTTCTCAGGATGAAATCATATTAAAAAACTTAATTGAAATCGCAAAAAAATTTAACCACGACCTAAAAGGTTTTCTGGATTTCATTATTTTGGGAAATGAAACCGATACTTATAAAGAAAATATCGAGAAAGTCACCTTAATGACTCTTCATGCTTCAAAAGGCCTTGAATTTAAATGCGTATTCATTGTCGGCTGTGAAAACCGGTTACTTCCTTACTCCTTATTCGAAAACCAAAAATCTGATTTTGAAGAAGAAAAGCGTCTCCTTTATGTCGGAATGACCAGAGCGGAAGAATATTTGATTTTATCTCACGCCGAAAAACGGGTTATTCTCGGGCAGGTATACAATTTAGAAAAAAGCCCTTATTTAGAACCTATTGAAAACAAACTAATCGAATTCTCTAAATCCGAACACAAACCCAAACTTATAAAAGAAGATCCTCAATTAAAATTATTTTAAAATAGGATATTTTTATTTTTTTCCGAACGTGGTGACCATGGAGACTGCCGCCAGTCTCTCAGCAAAAAGGTAATTATAATATTAATCAAATATATTCGATGGTTAATATTATTTTAATATTATTTGGAATTTCTATTTCGGGCGAACAACCATTCGCCCCTACTTCTTTAACTCGTTAACTCGACAACCCGCTAACTCGCCAACCCTCTTTCTCTTTCTTTGTCTTGTTTCGTCCTTCGTCTTTCGTTAATTCTTTATTTCTATCATGAGCTACGAGCTTCTTTAACTCGTTAACCCGACAACCCGCTAACTCG
>JAUVUO010000033.1 GCA_030601015.1 Candidatus Omnitrophota bacterium
AGATGTTTGGTAGGCAGGGTTTAGTGATTAATAATATATCTCAGTAGTTTTATAAAAAAATAGATGAAAATACAGAAGATATTTGTGACAATACTTTTTTGACAGATAGGAGGCTGTAATGGTATTTTTATATTTATTCATGGGCCTTGTAGCCGGTATTTTTAGCGGATTTTTAGGTTTAGGCGGCGGAGTAGTTATAGTTCCGGCTTTAGTTTATATATTAGGTTTTACTCAACACCAGGCTCAAGGGACAACTTTAGCTATGATGATCCCGCCTATTGGCTTATTGGCGGCTCTGAAATATTATTCGCAAGGTAATGTTAATATAAAAGTGGCTTTGTTTTTGTGTTTGGGGTTTTTTGTGGGAGGATTTTTTGGCGCTAAATTTGTTGAAAAAATTCCGGATGAATTATTAAAAAAGTGTTTTGGGTTTCTTTTGTTATTTGTCTCGCTGAAAATGATATTTGGAAAATAATAATAAATTTTATTTAATTACCCCGTTAATTATTTATATAAATTTAGTAATAAAAAATATTCACCATTTAAACTAAAAACTTTACAGTTTAGTGAATTAAAAATTATGAAAAAAAATCAGATTGAATTAGATTCGGCAAAACATGAAATGTATTTTAAAAATAAAGGGTGTAATAACCTAGATGTTTGTAAGGCTTTATGTTGTAGAGGGTGGGACATTAACCTTGCTTTAGAAGAGTACGAATCAGGGAGGTATAAGTCAGAGCCTTTTTGTTCTAAGGATAAAGAGGTTTGTTCGAGTTTAAATAAATTTTGTCCTCATCGTTCCTTTAGAGTGAAAAAGAATAAAGATGGGGGATGTGTTTATCTAAATAAAGAAAACGTCTGTAGTATTTATTCTATGCGGCCGATAGTCTGTAGAAATTTTATGTGTGATAATGGGTTTAAATTAGAGCCTATTTGTTCTCCTATTGAAGATACAACTGAGGATATTGAAATCTGTTATTTTGAAGGCGGATTAGATCTTAAAGCGAAATATCTTTATAACCCTTACCTTAGATTAAAAAAATTTTCAAAGGCAAAAAATTCTATGACTTTAATATTTAAAGATATTACTTCGTGTAAGGATAAAATAGTCAATCTGATCGGGCTGGATTATTTTTCCAAAAAAAAAGATATTGTTTATTTACTGGAGCAATTTAACGGTAAGAATAATCTTTCATTCATACGCAAAAAACTAGCGAAAGTTATATAAAAAGATGATTTTCAGAATTTAATATTTTTTCTTATTGATGAAAAGGTATTAATTGGACTGTTTGGTTGAATGTTATAAGGAATTAATAAATTTTTTTAGGTTTATATTATTTAAAAAAATCCCGCCCGAAAACCTAAAGTTAACCATTGATTTATTATCTATTTTTTCATACAGAAAACAGAGTAAAATTTTTTTATTCTCTTTCAGAAAATCCTGATGGACAACCTTTGCCAACATAGGTAGTTGGAGCAGGGGTGTTAACATTATCTGAACGGCATAAAACTCCATCGTTATTAACATATAAAGTATTGTTTGTGTTAGGGGCCTCTGGAACAGCCGTTGCATAAAAATATGTTTTTTTATCTGTAGTAAGTGTAAATTTATAACCTTGTTTTGTTCCTTGGGCTAATGTGAGGTCTATATAGGGTGGGGTTGTTCCGCCTAATTCAAGTAAGGTTGCATAATTTGAGGTATTCAATTTATATTCGAGTTCGGTTGCTGCAATTGTCCATAAAGCTGCTGAGGCTGCTGATTCTTGAGATAAATTTTGAGCTTTAATTAGCTTTGGTTTAGCTGTTGGGGGTAGAAGAGCTACAATTAGTAGTGCTATAATACCAAAAGAACCTAAAGATATGCCGGCTATTGCAAAACCTTTGCCTTGTAAATTGTTTTTATTTTTAGAAATTTTAATAATAGATATTATTCCTAAAATAAGAGCAACAGGACTAAAAATTATGCCTATTGTTTGCATAAAAATTAAACAACCAAAAATCAGGCTGGCAATTGCTATACCTAAAGTTTTCTTTTCGGTTTTGGACATAAGACCTTTTTTTTAAAAATAGATATTTTCTAACAAATCTAATTATAAAGAAATTTCAATTTTGTTCAATAGTTTTGTGAGTAATAGCCGGTTAAAATTTAATAGAGAAAGAGAGGTTTTTGTGTTAAGATTATATAAAATAAGTAAGTAATAAGGATAAGATAAAAAATGAAATTGTCGATAAAATTAGGTAAATTAGAGTTGGATTCGCCGATTATCTGCGCTTCCGGTACTTTTGGTTTTGGTGAGGAATTAAGAGGTTTAGTAGATTTTAAGGCTATAGGGGCAATTACTACCAAGACATTGACCTTAGATCCCCGAAAAGGAAATCCTCCGCCAAGAATTTATGAAACCGATTGCGGAGTTATTAATTCAGTAGGAATGGAAAATCCGGGGGTAGAAGGATTTATAAAAGATAAATTGTCCTTAATATCTAAACTAAAAACTAAATGTATAGTAAGTGTAGGGGGTTTTTCTAATAAAGAGTATGAAGAAATAATAAGAAAACTTGAAGGATTAAAAGGTGTTGATGCTTTTGAAATAAACCTTTCTTGTCCTAATTTAAAGTTAAAAAAATTGGTTTCACAAAATAGTAAGGCTACATATACTTTAGTTAAGAGCTTAAGAAAATCAACCCAAAAACCTCTTTTTGTAAAAATTACACCCGAGGTAACCGATATTGTACAGATTGCTAAAGCTGTCCAAGACGGGGGAGCTGATGCTGTAAGTTTGGTTAATACATATTTTTCTATGGCGATAGATATAGAGAGCCAGAAACCTATTTTAGGTAATGTTTACGGAGGTTATTCCGGGCGGGCAGTTAAACCTATGAGTTTGTATAGAATATGGAAGGTAGCTCAAAATGTGAATATTCCGGTAATCGGGGGGGGCGGCATAGAAAATTTCTCCGATGCCATAGAATTTATTTTAGCCGGAGCGACTGCTGTTAGTTTAGGAACGGTAAATTTAGTTGATCCTGATAGCGCCAAGATAGTGTTAAAAGGTATTAAAGGATATATGAAAAGGAAAAATATAACGGATATTAAGGATATCAGAGGTTTGGTTTCAGCCGAAGGTTGAAAGTGGTTAACGAGTTCGCGGGTTGGCGAGTTAACGAATTAAATGGTGAAGAGAAAGGAAAAAGGGAATTAAAAAATCAAAAATTGTAGGGGCGAAACTATGTTTTCGCCCGCAATGATCTTATTTTTGTTTTGAATTTTCGGATTTGTTTTGTATTTATATTTTTTGGTCTTAGGTCTGTGGTCTTGGGTCTTTACAAAAAAAAGGATATAAATGAAAAAAGAAGAGTATGATAATAAATTGCCTTGGGACAGGCTTATTGTAGCTTTGGATTTAGAGGATAAATCAGCAATATCAGAAGTAGTAAATTCTCTTTACTCTCAAAGTGTAAAATTTAAAATTGGGTCTATTGCTTTTACTAAATATGGTCCGGATTTTTTAAGAACTTTTATTGATAAAGGGGCAGATGTATTTTTGGATTTAAAATTGTATGATATTCCCAATACTATGAAAAGGACTGCCGCGGTTATTGCTGAGATGGGGTGCTGGGCTTTTACGATTCATTTACAAGCCGGGAAAGAGGCTTTAATAGAAGTTAGAGATGAGGTTTTGAAGGTTTCTGAAAAAATGGGAATAAGAAAACCTTTAATTTTGGGAGTTACAGTCTTAACTAGTCAGGTTTCTGATTGTAAATCCGTAATAGATTTAGCAAAGATTGCTAATGAAGTTTCATTAGACGGGGTTATATCATCGCCTAAAGAGTCGGCTGTAATTAAAGAGCAGTATCCTAATTTAAAAGTAATAACTCCGGGTATACGTATTAATTCCCAAGGGTTGGGAGACCAGAAAAGGGTTACTACTGCCAGGTATGCCTTAACAGAAGGAAAAGCGGATTTTGTAGTTGTAGGAAGGCCGATAATAAAAGAAAAAGATTATTACAAAGCTGCTCAAAGAGTTCTTGAAGCTTAAAAATATAATATATTCTGGAAAATATGGAAGTTAAATTAAAAATAGTTTTTTATTTTAATGGTTGTATAATTAATAATTAAAATATAACGATCTCAAAAAATTAGATTAAGTGGGTGGTGCCAAAAGTGTTATGAAAAATTGGATGAAAATATGAAAGAATTTACCACAGAGAGCACAGAGTGAAGATCAATAAATTAACGAAAAAAGTTATCGGTTGCGCGATAGAGGTTCCTAAAACATTGGGACAGGGATTATTGGAATCAACTTATGAACAGTGTCTTGCCGGTAGAATCTAAAGGTATTCATCTTGACTGTGTTTATCAAATCTATATGTTATATGAAATTAGCCAAGATAAAAGTCAGTTTGCTTATTAATTTTAATGTAAAATTTTTGAAAATGGAATAGAATGATTTATGGTTTAGTTTTTCTCTGTGAACTCTGTGCTCTCTGTGGTGAATATTTTATTTGTTTATATTTTTAGGGGAGGAAAATAAATTTCCTGAAAATCCTTAAAAGTACAAGTACAAGGTGATATATAAAAATACAGAAGATATTTTTGACAGAATTATTTAATAAAGGAGGGGTTTTTTAGATGGAAGTTAAATTTGATAGTTTAATAGAAAAAATTAAAAAAGATGGAATAGAAGAAGCTAAAAAATCCGCAGATGAAATTATTCAGAAAGCTAATAAAGAAGCTGAGAAAATAATAAATGAAGCTAAAGATAAAGCAGATAAGATGGCGCAAGTTTCTAAGGATGACGCGGAAAAACTTATAAATAATACTCAATCTTCTTTGAAACAGGCAGCCAGGGATTTAGTCTTGGTGTTAAGAGAACAAATAGTGGGGATATTTGACCGGATTTTGAAAAAACAGATTTCAAAAAGTTTAACTCCGGATTTAATGAATCAGCTAATTGTTAAAATTGTAGATAACTGGGTAGTCAATGAAAGTGATATGATTGAAGTTTTGGTAAGTGAAGATGATAAGGAAAAGCTTGAAGCTTTAATTGTTTCTCAATTAAAACAGGAAGCAGAGAGTAGTATAGAAGTTAATATAGGTAAAAATGTGGATAAAGGGTTTAGGATAGGAATAAAAAACCGGGATGTCTATTATGATCTTACTGACGAAAGTATTTTAGAAGCAATTAAAGGATTTATAAATCCTTCTATATCCGCGATGTTGGATGGCAATAATGGATAAATATTATTATTTTGTGTCTCAACTTCCGGTGCTTAAATTTAATGAAAGACCATCTATCGGAAAAGACTATTTTTTAGATGAGGCAAAGAAATGGTTAAGTCCGAAAGATTTGGAAATTATTGTAGACTTAAATATTAATGATTTTATCTTTAAAAAAGATGATTTAACTGTTTTAAGAGAGTATAAATATTTTGAAAGAGTTTTAAGAGAAGAGTTAGTATTATTTCGAAAAAACTCATATTCAAATATAGATAGCAAAGTTTTGACTGTTGTGAGTTTAAGTGTTTTGGAAGGGAATCCTTTAGATGTTGAGAGAAAACTTTTATTGTTAAGGTGGACCTTTATTGAAGAAAAAGAACAAGGCCATTATTTTGATTTAGAATCATTGTGTTTATATTTTTTGAAATTACAGATTTTAGAGAGATTGTTTATATTTGATAAAGAAAAAGGCACTTTAGTCTTTGATAAATTATGTGAGGTAAAATCATGAGCAAACGTTGCGGGAATATTAAATTAATCCAAGGTAATATGATATGCGTAGGTTTTGATGGTGATATCATACAGAATGAAGTAGGTTATGTGGTTTGCGGTAAAGAACGATTAATGGCGGAGGTAATCAAGATAAGCGGCGGTATAGCTTATATGCAGGTATTTGAAGATACAAAAGGAATAAAGGCCGGGGATACGGTAGAGTTTTCAGGGAAGATGCTTTCAGTAGAGTTAGGCCCTGGTTTGTTAGGACAAGTTTATGACGGCCTGCAGAACCCATTACCTAAATTGGCAGAAGATCATGGGTTTTTTCTTCCCAGGGGTATCCAGCTAAACGCCTTGGATTATGAGAAGGAATGGCATTTTAAACCGATAGTTGAGGATAAAAAAAATAAGAAAATATCGAAAGGTATTCCTTTGGGTTATGTGCGGGAAGGAATATTTAAACATTATATAATGGTGCCTTTTAATTTAAATGATGAGTATGAATTAGAATTTGTTGCTCCTGAGGGTGATTATAAGATTAAAGATACTATTGCCAGGATTAAAGACGGGAAAGGACAGGTTAAAGAATTAAATATGGTTTTTGACTGGCCAATAAAGATACCCATTGATGCTTATGCCGAAAAATCTATACCTAAGGAACCTTTGACCACAAAAATTAGGATAATCGATACTTTTTTTCCTATTTCAAAAGGGGGTTCTTATTGTATCCCCGGGCCTTTTGGTGCCGGCAAAACTGTTCTTCAGCAGCTTACCAGTAGATATGCTGAGGTTGATATAGTTATTATTGCCGCTTGCGGAGAAAGAGCCGGTGAAGTGGTAGAAACTTTGAGAGAATTTCCAAAATTAGAAGATCCCAGGACGGGTAAATCTCTGATGGAAAGAACGGTTATTATTTGTAATACCAGTTCTATGCCGGTTGCCGCACGGGATGCTTCTGTTTATACCGGGGCTACTTTAGGAGAGTATTACCGGCAGATGGGATTAGATGTTTTACTCCTTGCTGATTCTACTTCCCGTTGGGCTCAAGCGATGAGAGAAGTTTCCGGCCGTTTAGAAGAAATACCCGGAGAAGAGGCTTATCCGGCTTATTTAGAATCTAGGATAGCGGAGTTTTATGAACGTTCAGGACTTGTAGAGCTTAATTTTGGGGAAAAGGGCAGCCTTACTATTGGGGGCACGGTAAGCCCTGCCGGAGGCAATTTTGATGAGCCTGTTACTCAATCTACACTTAAAGTTGTAGGCGCGTTTCACGGCCTTTCCAGAGACAGGGCAAATGCCAGAAAGTTTCCCTCTATTGACCCTTTAGATAGCTGGTCAAGGTATTTTAGTTTTATTAATGCTGATTTGATAAAAAAAGCAAAAAATATTCTTGTTAAAGGTGACGAAGTTGACCAGATGATGAAAGTTGTTGGAGAAGAGGGTACGTCTATAGAAGATTTTGTAATTTATCTTAAATCAGAATTTTTAGATACGGTTTATTTACAGCAAAACGGGTATGATAAGGTAGATTCAGCGACAAGTTTAGAAAGACAAGAGTATGTTTTTGGAAAGGTGTATTCCGTTTTAAATAAAAACTTTAATTTTGATAAAAAAGGACATGCTAGAAAATCTTTTTATGAATTAAGACAGTTATTTATAGATTGGAACTATAAAAAATGGGGTTCTGAAGAATTTAAAGGCCAGGAAAGTGGTATTGATAAATTTTTAGAAGCCTATTGAGTAGAATAAATCACTATAGCTTTTGTTTGTAGAATAAAAGTTTGGTTGTATAAATTTATTTTTTTAAGGTGTATTTATAGAGGGAGAAAAAATGAGAAAGGTCCATAGTAAAATACTTAGTATTGTAGGTAATGTTATTACTGTTAAGGCTGCCGGAGTTGCTTATGAAGAATTAGCGGAGGTAAAAACTTCCAGAGGTAAGTCTTTAGCGCAGGTTATAAAAATTGAAGATGATATTATTTCTTTACAGGTTTTTTCAGGAAGCCGGGGTATTTCTACAAATGATGAAGTCCAGTTTCTTAGCCATCCGATGAAGGTGCCTTTTTCTGAAAATATGTTGGGAAGAATATTCACTGGCAGCGGTGTACCCAGAGATAACGGGCCCTCTTTAAATGAAAATTTAATTGAAATAACCGGGCCGGCTGTAAATCCGGCGAAAAGGATTATTCCCCGCAGAATGATTAGGACAAATATTCCTATGATAGATGTATTTAATTCTTTAGTTGTATCTCAAAAGTTACCTATATTTTCAACCTCCGGAGAACCATACAATGAATTGTTAGCCCGAATTGCTCTTCAGGCAGAAGTCGATATGATTATTTTAGGCGGAATAGGGCTTAAGTATGACCAATATATGTTTTTTAAAAATGCATTAGAAGAAGGCGGGGCTTTAAACCGGTCAATTTTTTTTATTCATACTGCTTCTGACCCGATAGTAGAAGGGTTAATGGTTCCGGATCTATGTTTAGCTGTGGGAGAAAAATTTGCATTACAGGGGAAAGATGTTTTAGTATTACTTACAGATATGACTAATTTTGCCGATGCTTTAAAAGAGATCGCTATAACTATGGAACAGGTCCCTTCCAATCGAGGGTATCCCGGAGATTTATATAGTCAATTAGCCAAAAGATATGAGAAGGCAGTTGATTTTGATAGTGCAGGTTCTATTACGACATTGGCGGTAACTACTATGCCTGGAGATGATGTTACTCACCCTGTCCCTGATAACACAGGATATATTACAGAAGGCCAATTTTATTTAAAAGGCGGAAGAATAGAACCTTTTGGTTCTTTAAGCCGTTTAAAACAGCAGGTGAACGATAATACCAGAAAAGATCATAGGGCTATAATGGACGGGATGATTCAGTTGTATGCCGAATATAAAGAAACTGAAGAAAAAAGGACTATGGGTTTTAGAATGAGCAGCTGGGATAAAAAATTATTAAAGTATGGAAATCTTTTTGAGTCTCATATGATGGATTTATCGGTTAAAATTTCTTTGGAAGATGCTTTAGATAATGGGTGGAAAATACTAGCTGATTGTTTTGAGTCTCAAGAGACCAGTTTTCGTACCGATTTAATAAAGGAGTTTTGGCCAAAAAAAACAAACAATGAAGAAGTTGTATCTGCGGGAGATAAACCAGAAGTTTATGGTGTTAAAGATGAAGATTGCGAAGATGACGATAAAAAATTGAGTTGAATTGCTTTTTTTAGTGTGGATTTGGGGAATAATGTAAATGCCTAAAATTAGATTAACAAAGAACGAATTAAAAAAACAGAAAGAATCGTTAAAAAGATTTTTTCATTTTCTTCCTATGCTGCAGCTTAAAAAGAAACAGCTTCAGCTGGAGATAACCAAGATACATCAAACCATTAAAGAGCTTGCTGAAGAGATAAAAAGTTTGAGAGAAGAAATTGTTGCATGGGTAGACGTCTTTGCGGAAGAAGTTTCTATACCGGAATTTTTTAGTATTAAGAATATAAAAACGGAAAAAGGAAATGTTGCCGGAATAGAATTGCCGGTATTTGCAGGGATTGAGTTTGAAGAAAAATTTTATGATTTAATGTTAACGCCTTTTTGGGTAGACAAAGCTATAGAAATTTTAAAACAAAAGTTAACTCTTGAGATAAAATTATCGATTTATCATAAACAGATGGATATTTTAAAAGATGAATTACGAATAATTGCTCAACGGGTAAATTTGTTTGAAAAGATAAAAATACCGGAAGCCAAAGAAAATATTCGTGTTATACAGATATTTATAGGAGAACTTCAAACTGCTGAAGTTGTTAGAGGAAAGATTGCTAAAGCAAAATTAGAGAAAAAGAAAAGTTTGGCGGCTTTATGATAGTTAAAATGAAAAGAATTACATTAATTGTGTCGGAAAAGCATATCACCACTGCTTTGCAAAGTTTGCGAAAACTGGGAGTTGTGCATATAAGACATATGAGACAGCCTTAGCTCATCATATAACTTCTCTTGAAAATAAGATTTCATTGGTGGAGAAGTCTTTTTTAATCATGGG
>JAUVUO010000185.1 GCA_030601015.1 Candidatus Omnitrophota bacterium
TATCGTTGGTTTGGGATAGGAACATTTCATTAGGATACGATAGAGCTGGGGGAAACACCGAGAATGCTCAGATGAACGGTAGTTTACTTCTTCATGCTAAGACTGATCATGACGAGTTTAATCTAAGAGGGAGCGCTTATTATTCTTCTTCTGATAAAAAAATGAATACTCAGCAATGGGCGGCTATGATGAGGTATGCTTATAGTTTTTGGGAAAAAAAATGGTATAATTTTTATAAATTTGAAATTAGTCATGATCGATTTGCGAATGTGGATTACCGATTTATACCTTCGACAGGAATCGGTTATTGGTTATACGACAAAGCGGATTTGAGAGTAATGTATGAATTAGGGGCCGGGTTTGAACATACCACATATAACGGGGCAACTAAAAGTTCCGAAGGGATAGTTATTATACCTAGAGGATTCATAGAAAAGAGAATTTTTAATAATTTAAAGGTTTCTCAAGAAATAATACTTTATCCGTCATTAAGAGATTCGGGTGAAATAAGAGTATATTCCGAAAGTTCTTTTATAGAAACATTTAATGAAAAACTTTCATTAGTTTTTAAATTTATTAATGTATTCGATTCAAATCCTGCTGCAGCAGCAAAAAATAATGATTTTAAATTTATTTCTTCATTGCAATATTCTTTTTAGTTTAACTGTAGTACCAGCATCTGATTTTAATGATTAAAGGATGATTTTGGTGAACAAAAATTTAATTGTGGATATATGCTTCACTTTGTTCAGCGTAATATACGCCTTTTGAGTGAAATAAGTCCGTTTTGATCACGAAATATACTCACCTCGTGGCGCTGTTGCATAATAGTATAAGCGCCTGACTTTAACGATTAAAAAATGATTACATCGATAAAAAAGCTAATGTTTTCAATCTTTGTAATCAGGGATTGTTGCATTTCGCAACAGCCCCTTCGTTTGTGTCTATCCGTTATGGAAGATAGAATGATAAAATAATATATTTGAAAAATAGAAATTGTAGGCGCAAACGGTGTTCTCCCGCTTGCCTGTCGGTAGGCAGAAGACAGAATTAATAGAAATATATTGTGTTCACGCCATAAATTGTGAAGAATAAAAATGAATACCACTGTGGGTAAAAATAAAAAAGAGGCTTTAAATAAAAAAATGTTGAATTTAGGCATTTTCGAGGCTGATATTGAAGAAAAGTTTATCCGTTCTCAAGGGAAAGGAGGACAGAAAGTTAACAAAACATCTAATTGTGTTTATTTAAAGCATATGCCAACCGGTATAGAAGTTAAGTGTCAGCAGGAACGTTCTCAAGATTTGAATAGATTTTTAGCCAGAAGAATTCTTGCTTCTAAAATTGAAACAATTAAATTGGGTAAATTATCTGAGGAAAAAAAGCGGATAGAAAAAATTAAAAGACAAAAACGTAAGAGATCAAAACGGGCAAAAGAAAAGATGTTAGATAATAAATAAAAAAAAAGTGAAAAGAAAAAAAATCGTGCCTATAAACCAAGAAATGATGATTTAGTTGCATAGATTAAATTATCGGGTAAAATGTAAAATCAGGTATTAGTAGTAATCAAATAGATAATAAAATGTTTTTATAAATCAAAGGAGGGATAATGTATAGAAAAGAAATAAAAGTATTGGATTGCACGATTAGGGATGGAGGATTAATTAACAATCATAATTTTGACCTTAAGTTTGTGAGGGGAGTTTATAAAGCTGTTTCAGCAGCCGGTGTGGATTATATTGAGTTAGGATATAAAAATTCCAGGAAATTATTTTCATCAAAAGAATACGGGCCCTGGAAATTTTGTGATGATGAAGACATAAATAAAGTGATTGTGGGTATAGAATCTGAGGCTAAAATATCTGTTATGGTAGATGTTGGAAGGGTTAATCTTGACGATGTAAATCCCTCAAGTGAAAGCCCGGTTGATATGATAAGAGTTGCTTGTTATACGAAGGATATAGATAAAGCTATATCTATGGTGAATAATTTCAATGAAAAGGGATATGAGACTACTATTAATATTATGGCAATATCCAAAGACCTGGGACACAATTTAGATGAAGCTTTACATCAGGTCGAAGGAGAATCTAAAGCTGATGTCATATATATTCTTGATAGTTTTGGTTCACTATATCAAGAAAACATTAAAGAACTTGCGAAACGCTATAAAAGAATTGTTAAAACTAGGGAACTAGGGTTTCATGGGCATAATCATCAACAGCTGGCTTTTAGTAATACCATTGAAGCAATAATCCATAATGTTAATTATGTTGACGCAACAATCTATGGTATAGGACGAGCGGCCGGGAATTGTCCTTTGGAGCTGCTTTTAGGATTTTTAAAAAATCCTAAATTTGATATACGGCCGATATTGGATTTGATATCTAAAGAGTTTATTCCATTAAGGGAAAAGATTGAGTGGGGGTATATTATCCCTTACGCAATCTCAGGCATGCTGAATGAGCATCCACGATTAGCTATGGCCTTACGAAATTCAGAAGATAAGGAGAACTATAGGGAATTTTATGATAAGATTCTTAATGCGGAATTATAAAAACGATGAATATTGAAAATTTTGAAAAAATGCCTATCATGAGGATATTAAGAGGTATTGATATAGATTTGGTTGATCCGTAAAAACTTTTATTTCAAAGTTTAGGGAATTACAAAGTTTTTAGTATAAAAACAAGGTATATAATTTATGATTTATATTAATAATCTTTCTAAAAGTTTTGGGGATAGGGTACTATTTAAAGGCCTTAATCTGAATATTAATAGAAATGAAAAAATTGGATTGGTTGGCCCAAATGGTTCGGGAAAGACGACATTTTTATCATTAATATTAGGTAGACAGGAGAGATCTTCAGGTAACATACAGATTAATAAAAATATTCGAATTGGATATTTAGCTCTAGAATCAAATTTTACCGCTGAGACTACTGTTTTAGCTGAAGTTATTGAGGGAGATGATGTTATAAAAAAGCTTAAGAAAGAAAAGGATACTTTAGAATCTCAAAATAAAGCCGGAACCCCGAGGTATGGTGAAGTTCTTCATAGTTTAGAATTTCATAATTATTTTGAGTTAGAATATAAGGCTAAAAAAATTTTAAGCGGTTTGGGATTTAAGGAATCAGATTTTAATCGATCAATAAATCATATGAGCGGCGGATGGCAGATGCGTACTTTATTGGCAAAACTTCTTACTTGTCAATTTGATATTTTGCTTCTAGATGAGCCTACCAATTATTTAGATTTAGATGCTACTATGTGGTTTAAGGAATATTTAGCCGCATTTAAAGGTTCATTTATAATGATTTCTCACGATAAAGATTTTTTAACGGAAGTTACAAATTATACCTTGATATTAGAAAATGGTTTAATTACTAAAGTTCACGGAAATTATGATAAATATCAAAAAATAATAGAAGAGAGACGGGGTTATTTATTAAAGCAATTTAACGAGCAAGATAAAAAGAGAGATCAATTACAAAAATTCATTTATCGTTTTCACGGACAGCCCACTAAAGCGGCGCAGGTAAGGACGAA
>JAUVUO010000148.1 GCA_030601015.1 Candidatus Omnitrophota bacterium
GAATCTTTGTTAAATGAGAGGCAACCTGATTGTAAAGATCGCAGAAGATGCGGGGTAACGGAAGGCAGGGTTTTTAACATTTTTCCTAACGGCGATGTTTTTCCTTGCAGGCGCCTGCCGATTTTACTGGGTAATGCGTTGAAGAACAGTCTTCTGGATATATATTTTTCTTCAGACAAGTTATGGTTTTTAAAAAATAGAGAGAATAATCATTCTTTATGTAAAAGTTGTCCTTATTTTGAATATTGTTTAGGAGGCGCGAAATGTATAACCTATGCTTATCTTGGAACAACCTCTGCTCCTGATCCTCAATGCTGGAGAGCCTTTGAAGAACTACCCAATTCGCAAAATTTAAATTCGCGGGTTGGGGAGGGTAAGGTAGCATTTAATAAAATTTTTTAAAAAGGAAGAGAGCATGAAAAAAAAGGTAAATGAAACTAAAGGAAGAGAGAATGTTTATGAAAAGCCGGTGATGGAAGAAATCAAATTTGAAACGAAAAGAGTTCCCGAAATGGTTGCCAGCAGTGGTTGCTCCTGCTCCAGCTGCACCGGCTGCTCCGCCTGCTCCAGCTGTGGTGCCTGCGGCTGCGGCGGAAGTTGCGGCTGCAGCTGAGGCTCTTGCTCCAGCCGCGCCTGCGGCTGTTTTGTCAAATAATCGACTTAAAGAAATTATTTTTAGATGAAAAAAAAAGAACGGGCTACTTTTAATCAGGTAAAGGCCGGCTATAGTTTGCGGATAGAGACGGATAGCAGGTATCTTAAAAAGAAAATAGAAGAAGTAAATATATTGGAACAGTTATTTGGATATAAAGGCGGTATAGAAGGTGATAAAACAGAAAAAGGCGAGGATTTTTCTCTTTATCTATCTTTGGATAGCGCCAAAAGGAAAAAAAAAGATAAAACTTTTAATAAAAAAATCTTTAGATTTAAAAAAGATGGACCAAATAGGGAAAAGACTTTTACCGCTTATGGCTCTTATATAGAGGTAGACTTTTGGAGAAAGCATGGAGAAGGCAGGATTATTAAAGGAGACCCCCATGATAGAGCTCTTATACGGAAGGTGATTCATTCTATCTCTGTCTTTAACCACAGTGTAAGATTACATAGCGCTATATTAGAGAATGGAAATAAAACGATTTTAATAGGCGGAGATAAAGGCGCGGGCAAAACTACTCTTTCCAGGTTATTTAAAAAATATAAGGGATTTAACATCATTAACGATGATAAGGTTGCGCTTATTTCCGGTAATGATAAAATATATGGCATAGCCAAATCTAAATATGATTTAGATTCACTGCTTCATGTGAGTTTCCCCTCTTTATTTATTTTCATCTATTTCTTTCCTCAAAGATTTAGCAGGTGGCAGGCGCTTTCTAAAAAAGAAGCTTTTAAAAGGCTCGTTTTTCTTTCCGAGTTTCCTCCTAATGAGAATTCCATTCAAAGGGGAAAAAGATTGGATATTTTAAAAAAATTGGCTGAACAATGTCAAAATTATTTGCTGATTAACGGGAAGGATTTAATAGATGATTTCCACGAGGTCATAAAAAAAGTCAATTTTAATTTTGATATTGTCAAAGATTTCACAAGCCCGCCGGGATTATAATAGAGATAGCAGGCGTTTTCTTTATATTATTCAGAGAGAAAACTTTCGTCAAAATCTTTTTTATATGGATAGCCGCTGTTCCCATTTGTATTTAATATGGGTAGAGAGAACATTATAGGCGCAATATCCGGGTTTAAAAATCTTGTGAGGCGTAAAAATATTTTTTTCATTCCGGGAACAATAAGTGGTTCGTTTAAGTGTGTGTTTTTTTAATCTATACAGACTATTTTAAAAATAGAAAGTTTTCTTTGCTATTTGGAATTTCTCTGGGATTAGGTATGTTTATAAAAGTATCTTTTTTATTATTCTTAATAGGCCCTTTAGGCTGGATATTATTTCAGATGTTTTTGCCAAGAAAAAGAAATTATTCAAAATAAAGGTTTTTGAATTTTATTATTTCCTTTCGTTAATTGAAAAGTGAATAAAAAAATACTTATTATAGCTCCTACTTATAATGAAATAGGCAATATCAATGTTCTTGTTGAGAAGCTATTTTTTCTGGATATTGATATTCATTTTCTTGTAATAGATGATAATTCTCCCGATGGTACCGCATCTCGTGTTAAGGAGATACAAAAGAAATTTTCCAAGTTGCACCTTATTGTTCGAAAATCCAGAATGGGGATGGGCAGTGCTTATGTTGAAGGATTTAAGTATGCTTTAAACAGAGGATATGATGTGATAATTCAGATGGACGCTGATTTATCTCATGATTTTCAATGCATCCCTGAGATGATTAACTTACTTTCTGATTATAGTTTGGTTTTGGGCAGTAGATATATTAAGGGAGGAGGGGTATCTGACTGGCCGTTTACCAGAATTTTGTTGAGTAGGTCGGCTAATATATTTTCCCGGATATTACTGGGAGTGCCTATAAATGACTTAACCAGCGGATTCAAATGTATAAAACGCAGTGTGCTTGAGAAAATTGATATTAATAGTATTGTTTCTAAGGGGTATGCTTTCCAAATAGAGATGGTTTATCGGATATTTGTTAATGGTTTTAATATAGTTGAGTATCCGATAATATTTAGAGGCAGAAGGCGTGAAAAGTCTAAGATGTCGCTGGAAATAATCATAGAGGCTTTTTTCCGGGTAATTGTTTTGTGTTTTAACAGGGTATCCCGTTAAGTTTTCTAAGATATAATAAAAATTATTATTTTTAACGCGGGAAGATTGTAATCACAAGTGCGACAGTTAAAGGGTAAAAAAAATACCCCATAGCTCTCAAAATCTGTTATTTTGGAAGGTAGAAAAACCAAAGAAACAAAGGCTCAAGAAGCATAGAAGAAAGGTCTAAAGAAATAAACGAGAGGTCAGAATACGGCCATTGGGAAGGAATTGAAAAGAGTTGCCTATACCAAGGAAAACGCACCTTAGTATATTTTGCTTATCCTTATAGTTCATAGGAACGCGGCACAAATGAAAACCAGAATAGGATGATAAGACGGTTTATTCCTAAAGGTACGGATATATCGAAAATATCAGATAAAGAGATCAATAAGATAGAAAGGTGGATGAACAATTATCCCCGTAAAATATTAGGATATAAGTCGGCAAACGAAAGGGTTTTAGAGGCTACAAAAAACAAAATAGAGATTCTGAGTTGAATAGTGTCGCAATATGAGTTACTAATTCACCAATTAGTTTTATATTTATGAATGTGCTTTTGCTAAAGAATAAAGTGATAAAGAATTGGGGAATTTTGGGGCTTTTTTTTGTTTTTTTCGGCCTTCGTTTATACCATTTAGATTATTGCGATTTATGGTACGATGAGATAAGCACGATTAATTATGCCCAATATCCATGGGGTAACTGGAATGCTCCCCTTTATTGGATTGGCCTTCATTTTTGGACGAAAATTTTTGGAATTTCCGAATTTAGCCTGCGTTTTCCTTCCTTAATGTTCAGTTTCTCTTCTGTAATTTTAGTTTTTTTTCTAGGGAAAGAGCTTTTTAATAAAAAGATAGGCTTTATCGCCGGAATTTTTATGGGGTTGTCTCCATTCCATTTGTGGTATGCTCAGGAAGCGCGAGACTATAGTATGCTTTTATTTTTTGGCTTGCTTTCGAGTTTATTATTTTATAAGGCTTTAAAAGGAGGCAGAAACAGGCAATGGCTATTCTTTATTTTCGTTTCTTTTTTGGGTATTTACACCAATTATTTTTATATCTTTTTGTTTCTTACCCAATTTTTATATCTTATCTTTTTTAAAAGGCTGAGATTGAAATTCAAGGAAATAATTGTTTTTTTAATCATTGCTCTGGGTTTTTGTTTTTATTTACCTCGGTTTTTGAATAAATTTTATTATGTTTGGGACGGATTCTGGATACCTGAGCCTCAGTGGAACTCTTTATTGATTACGCTGGAAAACTTCGTTTTAGGTTACAACGGTACATCTTTACTATATTTTCTATCAAATATACTAATGGTTTTGTTTTTTATCTATGCTTTGGCCGCGGTGTATAAAAAAAGGGAATTAAGGCAAAACTTTGCGTTTTGTCTGGTTTTGTTTTTTGTGCCTATATTAACGGCTTTTATCTTTTCTAAAGTATTTTTTTCTGTTTATTTAGATAGAGGCCTGATTATCTTTAGTCCATATTATTATTTAATATTGGCTGTGGGGGTAGAGTTTGTAAAAAAGGAGCGGCTTAAGCTTTTTTCGATAATTGCCATAGGAGCATTACTTTGCTGGGGAGATTATGCCTATTATAGTGGTCAGATGCACGTTTTCTCACATAGCACAGGAGCGTTTTTAAAAAAACCCTTTAAACCCATAGTAAAA
>JAUVUO010000124.1 GCA_030601015.1 Candidatus Omnitrophota bacterium
AGATGCCAATTGCAATGTAGAATATGCAAAATATGGTCTAATCAGGCTACAGATGAAAGTAAGGAGTTAAAATATAATGAAATAAAAATGCTGCTTGACCAAGCGTGCGATTTGGGAGTTAGCCAGTGCTATTTTAGCGGAGGAGAACCCTTTATGCTGTCTTATTTGTTCGACGCATTGAGATATGCAAAGGGAAAGGACATATTTACAGAAGTTACAACTAATGGTTTATTGTTGACTAAAGATAATTGCAGAAAGTTGATAGGAATACCATTAAACCAAATTAATGTTTCTGTTGATGGAGCTTTTCCGCATACACATGATTATCATCGAAATAAGCCGGGATTATTTCGGGAAGTAGTCAATAACGTTGAGTATTTATGTAGATTAAAGAGAGAGCTGCAATCTGCTTACCCAATTGTTGTTATGGCTTGCGTTGTAACTAATAAAAACTTTCATGAAATGTTTGATTATATAAAACTTGCAGATAAATTAGGTGCCAGAGCTTTTTTCCAACCTTATGTCACAGAAAATGATGGATTTTTTCACAGGAAAAATATAACAGATAATTTTGTTATACCTAAAAATAAAATAAAAATATTATATGCTGAGATAGATAAAATTATTAAGTACAAAATGGAAGTTGATGAAAAATGCTTAGTTAGCAATAGCCCTGAATCACTGGAAAACTTGAAAAAGTATTTTTCTAACTCTGCAAAACCGGCGAGATATTGTTTTGCAGGATTTAATCGAATAATTATTTTGAGCAATTATAAAGTGAGTCTGTGTCCGGGGTATATCGGCAGCTACAATATAGATACATTAAAGAACATTTGGTTTTCGAAAAAAGCAGAAGAAGCAAGGCTCAGCAGCTCTAAATGCAGAAAGCCTTGCTTGATGGGTTCTGCTTATCAACCGGGCCCAAGCGTTAATGATATTTTTTTAATTACAAAGAGATATTTAATTAATTTGCAAAAAGAAAATACTTGTAATGAAGCTATAATTGATGATTTAAGAGGGAAGTTGATGACATATAGAGAGAAATTACTTGATAAGAAAATAAATAATGAGATAGAAAAAATAGATTTAATTTTTGAATATTTAGAGTGTGTTAGAAAAACATATAAAGAAAAGTAATATTAGAAGACAAAGAATTTTTAATTGTGTAAAAAAGTCAAAATAATCTATACTTAAAATGGGTAATATCTCTGAGAAAATACTTTATTTTTGTTCGAAAAGGATTAATTATCCTTTGTGTCCCCCTCGGAATGTCACGCTTACTTTAAATTATATATGTAATCAGAATTGTATAATGTGTGATATAAAAAATCATAAATTTGATAAAAAATATGAAATTAGCTTTGAAGAGGTAAAGAAAATAATAGATGAAATGAAAGATTTAAATATTCCGGATTTGGTTTTAACAGGCGGCGAACCTTTTCTTTATAAAGATATATTTAAAGTTATTGATTATGCTAAATATAGAGAACGGAAAGTCATTATGATTACTAATGGTTTTTATGACAGCCGTATTGTAAATGAAATAATCAAATCTGAGATAGATCATATCCAGGTTTCATTAGATGGGTCCACTAAAGAGATATATGAAAGCATTAGAGGAGTTGAGGGGAGTTTTGAGGTGGTAATAAATAATATAAAACGTTTAGTTGAAAATAATAAATCTGTGGGAGCTACGGTTACGGTTATCCAGCAGAATTATAAGGATTTGTTAAATATTGCATATCTAGCTAAAGAGTTAGAATGTACCGCGCTTGCGTTAAGGCCGGCCCACATAAGTAACGCAGACCCTTTGTCAAAAGATTTTTTAGGAAGTGGGGTTTGGATACCTAGAGAAAAGTTGGACCTGCTAAGAGAAATGGTGAAAAAACTGAAAATATTCAATGCAGAAACAAACTATCTTGATTTTTCTCCCGGCTTGGATTTACTTGTGGATTACTTTGAGAATGGATATATTAGAACTTTAAACAGCTGTTTTATTGGCTTTACCAGGTTAATTATCTCTTATAATGAAAAGGATAGCTATGAAGTATGGATGTGTGGAGGTATGGTTGGAGATATTCGAAAAAAGAGCCTAAAAGATATATGGTATGGTAAAGAGGCTTATAATTTAAGAAGGAAAATAAAAAAATGTAAAAGAAGGTGTTTATTCCCGGAATTACATGAGCCCGAGTTGGAGAATGTATTTACTTTGTGTAGAGCAATCAAGGCGGCCAAGCAAAGATAAAAGTAAAAAAATCTTTGTTAAAAATATCTATAAGGAGCAAATATTATTAAACAAATCTCAAAAATACAATTAGAAGTTACTAATCGGTGTAATTTAAATTGTAGAATATGTTGGCGTGCATTAAGGGAGAGTGCGGAATCGCCTGAAGAGTTATCTCTTGATAAATTTAAAATAGGGATTGGAAAGATTCTTGATGTTCTTGAGGTAAAAGAATTAAATACTCAAGGATTAGGAGAACCGTTTTTATGCTCCAATATTTTAGAGATAGTCGAGTTTATTAAATCAAAAGGATTGATTGTTTGGTTTGTGACTAATGGAACATTAATTGATGATTTAGCCGCTAAAAGACTTGTTGAAATTGGGGTAGATAAGATAAGAATATCTATAGATTCGGCAGATCCGCAATTATATGCGAGAATAAAATCAGGAAGCGCATTAAAACAAGTAATAGCTAATATTTCTAAGCTGAATTTTTATAAAGATAGATTTAAAAAAGATAGTCCGCGTATTGCATTTAATAGTGTAGTGCTGAAAGATACATTTTCAGGTTTAGAAGATTTAGTAAAATTAGCAAAGAATATGAGAGTAGAAGAAATAACCTTGATACCATTGGTGAATTTTTCTAAAGGCATGGCTACTGAGGAACAGCAAATAGATTTTTATGATAAAAGCTTCCAACAACGTTTCGAGATTTTAAGAAATAAGGCTGAAGAACAAAAAATAGAATTAAATTTAGGAGTATCTTTAGAGACAAAAGAAATTAAATATTGTCATTCGGGCATATATATTAATGTTAAAGGAGTTGTATTCCCTTGTTGTAACATATCGTGTGTGAATTTTGGTAATATCTATTATGATGATATTAAACAAATAGTTGATAATTATTTAAAATTCCAAAAATGGTTGGCTGATAAGCAGATAATATGCAAAGAATGTAATAAAATCTTAGATTCTAAATAATGAGAAAATAAATTATATTGATCGGAGAAAAATTAAACTTATGGATAATAAAAATTTAAAGGAATTAGCCAGATTAGTGTTATATAACAGGTCTTATTTTTTGAGTTCACCTTTAATCAATCCTGAAGTGTTACAAATCAGCATTACCAATAGATGTAACTTAAAGTGTAAGTTTTGTTCTATTCATAAATATACAACTTCAGAGGAAGAGGAAATAGGCCTGAAGGATATTAAAAATATAATAACTATCGCAAAAAATCAATTTGACATAAAAGAACTTATATTGACCGGCGGAGAACCTTTGCTCCTTGGTGATGATATTGTCAGAATTTCAGAATTCGCGCACAAGAAAAATATTAGAATAATCCTCACAACTAACGGTTTTCTTTTACAAAAATATGCACGTTCGTTAGCTGAGGCGGGTATTTCCCATTTTCATATATCTATTGACGGGTTAAAAAATACACATAATTATTTAAGAAACAACCCGGAATCTTTTAGCAGGGCGGTAGAAAGCATCAAATATTTAGTAAAAATTAGACATATGTACAGCTATAATTATTCTGTAGGGGTAGCTATGCTTATGCTAAAAAGCAATATAAACCAAATTTATGAATTATACAAATATGCCGATAGCCTAGGGGTAGATATATTTGAATTACTTTATTATCTTCCCGATAATACCGAGTTTTCTGTTACAGATCAAACCTTTTTATGGCCTGATTCCAACGATATGGATAAATTTAATCATATTTATAAAAAAATTATTGAAACAAAAACTGAAAACATACAATTTGATAAGTACTTTGATATTGATCTTGTATGCAGATATTATAAAAGGATAATGCACCATGAAGATTGGAAATGTTTCGCCGGCTTTAAGAATTTTTTTATCACAATGTCCGATCCAAAAAAACAAGGCCGGTTTGAACCTTGTTTATTTATGTGTAAAGCCCATATTCCGTTAAAAGATTATGATTATGACTTAAAAAGAGCCTGGTATTCTAACCAAGCTCATAAGGCGCGCATTGCAATTAAAAAATGCCAAGTTTATTGTTATCAAAAATGTTTTTCTCTGCCTTTATTTGAGAAAGCACAGAGAGTAAATAATAATTTTCTCAAAAGTTTTGATTTATTTTTTGAGAATTATAATTTTAAAAATGGCAGGCAATGCTTTTTTCATCTATTTGTGGCGGGGAGGATTTGATAGTTTAGGTATTTTTTGAAGAAAAAAATCGCTCGGTTTTGCCGAGACATTTTAAAGTTAAGTATATGCTAAAAGCCCTTAGAGTTAAATAGAAATGAAAAAACTATCCCGGTTTTTTTTATTACTGATAGGATTGTTACTCGGAATAATTATTTCAGATAAGATTGCGGGAGTGTATGTAAATAAAGCAAAATTAAGTGAAAAATTGCAATATTTGGAAGAAAGAATAAAAAACGGCAGGCATTATGGACATTCATGTAATGATAAAGATTTAGGATGGATTCCTAAGAAAGGCGCCCGACAGAGGAGAGTTACTTCGGAATTCGATATTGTTTACTCTATAAATTCGAAAGGCATAAGAGACAAAGAAGTTTCGCATGAGAAGCCTGAAAAAGAATTTAGAATACTTGCTTTAGGAGAATCTACCGTGTTTGGTGAAGGGGTAAATTATGGAAAGCGCTTTACAGAAATCATTGAACAACAGTTAGGAG
>JAUVUO010000106.1 GCA_030601015.1 Candidatus Omnitrophota bacterium
CTTCGTTATGTGAAGAAATAAGTATCGGTTTAAAAATGCATAATTTATATCAAGAACAGCAAAAGCTTGTCATTAATTATATTAGATCATTATCTCGATTGTTAACTCAATTCGTTCCAACATCATACCTGCATACAAAAATAATATTCCGCCTTATCAAAGCTATCGGTAAAGAAATGAAATTATCTGAAAAGGAAATAAATTCTTTAGAACACGCATCATTATTACATGATACCGGAAAAATTGATATTCCATTTGATCTCCTTAATAAAAGAAAGCCTCTTACAGAAGAAGAATTTAAAGTAATCGCAAAACACCCAAGAAAAGGTGTTCAATTAATTAAAAACTTAGAAATTTTAAAACCGGCAATTCCTATCATACTGCATCATCACGAACGTTATGACGGCAAAGGCTATCCTTCTGGATTAAAAAAAGATAAAATACCTATTGGAGCAAGAATCCTTGCTGTTTTAGATACATTTGATGCTATGTACTTCGGGAGAGCATATAAAGAAAAACATACTTTAGAACAGGTTGAAAATGAAATTAAAACGCATAAAAACAAACAATTTGATCCAAAAGTCGTGGATGCGTTCTTAACTGTATTAAAAAGAAAAAGTATACGCGACGATATTCAAGTCTATCCTAAAAAAACTAATTGACCCCTCTCTTTATCATTTTTAACAACCATAAACTTATATATTATATATATTATATTACTTAATTAAGGCGCTGTTTTTAAATGGCCTAAAAAATCAAATTCAAATATTCTACTTCGGAATTTGGATTTAATTGAAGTCTCTTGATTTTTTATGAATTTCCTCTATAATATGGCTTATGAATGATAAACAATTATACCTATCAGGTTTCCAAAAAAAAAATCAAAAAAAAGACAAAAATCTCATATTAATGCTGTCTTTAGACAAAATAATACTATTTAGTGTAGTAATTGTCATATTACTTACTTTAACCTTTTCTATCGGGGTAGAGAATGGCAAAAAAATCGCCTCCCTAAACAACATTTATATTGATAAAACCATTGAGGATCATTACATAAATCAAGAATCAAAAACAGAATTAGAAACAACTGATAATTTTAATAGCAAAAATGAATCAAAATCCATAAATAAAAACTCTATTTTAGATGAAATAGCCGCTAATACCTCAATAAATCCTGATTTATCTAATGCTCAAAATGAATCAATCGTGAATAATAACGAAACCGAAATAACGATTAATACAGCTGCGCAAAATACAAATAAAATTTCTTATACAATCCAAGTCGCAAGTTTTCGTAAAAAAAATTCAGCACGTCAAGAAGCAGATCTATTAAAAAAACAAGGATATCCTGTTTCACTTATTCAAAAAGGAAAATATGTTGTAGTGTGTGTTGGAACTTTCAAAAAACCAATTGAAGCTAAAAATAGATTAAATTCACTTAAAAAAAAATATAAAGATTGTCTATTAAGGAGGTTATAATGGGATTACATCCATCGCTAAAAAGAGGCGGCAGCAAAGGAGCAGGACGTTCAGTAATGACTAGAACAGAAAGAATTAAATGGTTAATTGAAAAGGGACAATGGAATGATGAATCATCTGTTGTAGGCCTTCCAAAAATTAAAATAGTAAAACTGAAGGTCTCAAAAAAGGAAAAACCTAAGGAAGAAAAAGATTCTGACAAAAAGAAAATATAAACGCGTTTATATGAAAAAAAGTATATTTCTTTTATGTTTGGTTTTTCTGTTGCCCTTTAATTCTTACTCCTATGAAAAATACAAAGTAATCAAAGATAAAATAAATATACGTATAGATTCTACTGTAACATCACCTATCCTTGGAGTACTAAACAATAATGAAATAGTTGATGTCTTGGAAGAGAGCCATGATTGGATGAGAATTTTATTACCAAAACAATTTCAGTGTTTTGTATCGGCTAAGTATGTTAAAAAAATTTCAAAAGAAGAAGCTGTTGTCACAGCATCTGTACTAAATATAAGAAACAAACCATCCCTTGAATCTTATATATTGGGCAAAGCTAAAAAAAATTCTAAATTAACATTACTTAGAAAAAACAAAGATTGGTATAAAATCAGTGCTTATCCTTATGCTAAAGGCTGGGTGCATAAAAAATTTTTATCCAGCTATTCTCCAGGGGTCTCCATATCCAAATCAGTTAAAGACATACTAAATACTATAAAAAAACTCTCGGAACCTGATATAAGGAAGAAACTGTCTCTGCATAAAAATCTTATTTCAAAAGGTAAGGAAACACTGCCGCTCATCGAACAGGTTATACCTAAAGCGGATAAGAATACTTGTTACAGCATAATTTCTATTTTGACAACTTTGGGTAAAAAACATACAAATTTGCTTCCCTATTTTTTAAAAAAAATCGACTATTCTAATATTAAATCATCAAGCATATATCTTGATGTTATTCAAGGGATTCTAAATCCTAAACAAGCACAAAAAGCATATTTTTATTTAGCACAACAAAATAATCTTACAGCCGAAGATATAAAAGCGGCTAAACGTTTTCTTTCAAACTATTATAGTTCAAATCTAAATCTCAATTAACTAATTAAATAAAAAAATGTCAATTATTCTTTTAATAATTATAATATTTATATCAATTACAATGCACGAATTTGCTCATGGATGGACCGCATATAAATTAGGCGACTTAACTGCGAAACATTCAGGAAGATTAACATTAAATCCTTTGGCTCATATCGATCCATTCGGCACAGTTATCCTACCTATATTGCTCTTTATAATCAGTAAAGGATCCTTTTCTTTTGGATACGCTAAACCCGTTCCCATCAATCCTTATAGTTTTAAAAACCCAAAAAAAGATATTCGGTGGGTAGGAGCTGCCGGGCCTGGAATTAATATTATTATTGCTATAATTTTAAGTTTGATTACAAAATTAAATATTTCATACTTACAAGAAGCTTTAAAATGGGGTGTAATAATAAATCTAATCCTAGCTATCTTTAACCTTATACCTATTCCGCCTTTAGACGGTTCTAGAATTCTTGCATCTTTTTTACCAAATAAATACTCATATAGTTATCTTAAGATGGAAAAATACGGTTTTCTTGTAATATTCTTTCTAATTATGTCGGGATTTATCAATTGGTTTGTAATTCCTTTGATAAAAATAATAGCAAATAATATTCTAGGAATAAACATAATAATTTAAAAAAGGAAATAAAAATGTTAAGGACTATACCGGTAAAATTAAAAAAAAACTCTTACGAAATTAAAATAGGCCATAGTTATTTTAAAGAAATACCTAAGTATATAAAACCTCTCGATTTAGGAAATTATGGAATAGTTATAGTCTCATCAAAAGTTTATAACTTATACAAAAATTTAATTCAGAGTACCTTTAAAACTAAAGACTTTAAAATAATAAAAGTAATTAACGGCGAAAAATTAAAATCACAGAAATGGTTATTTAATGTTATAAACGAAATTGTTCAAACAGACACTTGGAGCAGGAGGGTTTTCATACTTTGCCTTGGCGGAGGAACAGTAGGAGACTTGGGCGGATTTATCGCTTCTATATATAAAAGAGGAATACCTTATGTACATATACCTACAACCCTACTAGCTCAAATAGACGCAAGTATTGGCGGAAAAACTGCTATAGATTTAAATGAAGCAAAAAATATATTAGGAGCTTTTTATCAACCTAAAACTGTTATTATTGATACACAATTCTTAGCAACATTACCTAAAAAAGAGCTTAAACAAGGGTTGGCTGAAGCAATTAAATACGGCCTAATAATCGATAAGGATTTTTTTCATTTTCTTAAAGAAAACCATAAAAAAATATGGGAGCTAGACCCTGCATCAATATCAAATCTGATCTATACTTGCGCAAAGATAAAAGCAAAAATAGTCGAAAAAGATGAAAAGGAAACCAAAGGTTTAAGAACAATCCTTAACTTTGGGCATACACTTGGCCACGCGTTAGAAAGCTCTCTGAAATATAATAAAATTTCTCATGGCGAGGCTGTTGCTATAGGAATGATTTTTGCAGCTAAACTTTCATATTTTTTAAAAAAATGCGATAAAAAAGTTGTTGATGATGTTATAGAAATAATTAAATTGTTTAAAATCCCTACAAATATTAAATATGATTACATATCTCTTTATAAATCATTAACTTATGATAAAAAATTTATTTCTGGAAAAATTCGTATGGTACTTATAAAAAAAATCGGCGAAGTGGAGGTAGTTGAAGGAATTTCTCCTCAAATTATAAAAAAAACTTTGAAATCTTTTAGTGATTGACAAATAAAAAAAATTGTGGTAATTTAAATCATTACTAATAAATAATTATTTCATATGAATGACCAAAGAAAAGACGAAAGAATTGGAGTATCATTTCCTGTAGAGTGTAAAACTCTTCCATGGAGGACATACTTTTATACTGTAAGTAAAGACTTAAGTTTAGGAGGCCTAAAAATCTTAACTAATGATTTCTTACCAAAAAGTAATCTGGTTAAGCTTAATATCAACCTGATAGACAAAGTTATTAATGTTAAAGCAAAGGTTGCTTGGTGCAATTCAGAAAGATCGTCCGAACGATACACCGCAGGATTGGAATTCCTAGAAATTAATCCCATAAACAAAAAAGAATTAACGGAATTTATAAACACTATCTATAACTCATAATCTATTATGTCAAAAGCTGAAGAAAAAAGAAAAAACTGTTTAAGTTGTAACAAATCATTAAGAAAAGTAGATTGGTATTATCGAAACAATGGGTTTTATTGTAATAAGTCTTGCTTTAAATCTCATATTAAGAAAAATGAATCTACATAAATTTGATGGTTGAAAAAAGGAAATATCTTCGGATTAAAAGAACGCTTCCTATTAAGTTATCCGATAACGATGAATTTGACGTTTTAACGGAAACTACTAATATTAGTGCTAGCGGAGCTTATTTTCCAGTCAATAAGCCTTTAGAGTTAATGACTAAGTATGATATAGTCGTTTTAGTACCCGTGTCTAAAAATAAAATCAAATCAATAAAAAAAATAAACTGCTGCGGTGTTGTTGTCCGGATAGAAGATATAAATTATGACAAAAAATATCCTTATTGCGCAGCTATATATTTCTGTGATATGAAAGATTCAGATAGAAAGGCTCTAAAGATTTATATAAATCATCTTACACAATAGTTAAACATATTTCCCTTCAATAATGCTTCAACGA
>JAUVUO010000060.1 GCA_030601015.1 Candidatus Omnitrophota bacterium
AAACTCTTTTTGAAAAGCCTTTATACCTTCAGGCAAATATTTTAATACGTCAGACGCAATCAAGCAAGCTTCGGTTTTATCTTTAACCGCGAAATCTGCTGATAATCCATGCAAATAAACACCTATTTTTGCGGCTTCAAAACAATTAAGCCCCTGCGCGGCCAAACCGGCAATTATACCCGCAAGAGTATCTCCCATACCTGCTGTAGCCATACCGGGATTTCCGGTTTCATTTTCAAATATCTCTTTTCCGTCGCTGACTAGTGTATTACAGCCTTTAACAACAAGTATAAGATTATATCTAAGAGCAAAATCTTTGACAATCTCTTTTCTTTTTTTCTTTATTTCACCTATATCTAACCTAATCAAACGAGAAAACTCTCCTAAATGCGGAGTTAATATTAATTTGTCAGTTTTTCTTTTTTTTAAAACATTTAAATTAATTGATAAGGCTGTTATCGCGTCCGCATCAACGATTAAAGGTTTATTAACACTTTTTATTATTGAGAGCATCAACTTTATGGTAGAAGGCCTAATAGATGCTCCAGGCCCTAAAACTAACACATCAAATTTATTTATTTTTTTTTTAATTTCCTTCAATGCCCCATATGAAAGATATCCTTGTTCTTCAATTAAAGGCACACTCATCTCTTCGGTAAGTTTAATCTCAAAAATATGATTCAATGACGCGGGAACTCCTACAGTAACCAAACCTGCCCCTATTCTTAAAGCGGCTTTCGCGCAAAGACAAACTGCTCCTGTAAGGCCTACGGACCCGCCTAAAACAAAAGCATGTCCATAATTACCTTTATAGGTATCACATCTTCTTTTGAGCCACTGCACAGGCAACCGCATAATCCTCAATATGAGTTATTGATAAAAATATATCAACATCTATCTTATTTTTAAATTTACAAAATGGCGCGCCGTTTTTCTTGTTTAATATCACTATATCTTTTAACGCAAGAGGCTTATTTTTTGATAATGCTTTTATAACCGCTTCTTTAGCGGCAAACCGAGCTGCTATACGTTGATAGTATAACTTATTTTTAGAAATATTTTCTAATTCTTCAGGATTAAATACACGTTCAAGAAAAGAATCTTTCCATTTGTCCAGAGAAACCTTAATTTTATCTACTTTTACTATATCAATCCCAACGCCTAACACCATAATCTATTTCTCGCTCAATATATAATTTAAATGTTCGTTCTTTATTTGATGTTTTTTATTTACCAATCAAAGAAAACATTTCTATAACTGCAGGGACTATCCCTATAAAAACAGATCGGCTAATTATCGAATGCCCAATATTAAGTTCCTCTATCTCCATAATTCTAGATACTTCTTTTACATTCTCATAATCAAGGCCATGCCCTGCCGCAACAAAAAATCCTTGTTTTTTAGAAAATACAGCAGCTCTCTTTATCTTTCTAATTTCTGCTTCCAAAGATCGCGCTGTTTTTAATTCGGAAAACCTGCCGGTATTAATTTCAATAATATCCGCACCCAAATCCTTAGCTGCTTTAATCTGTACGATTAAAGGATCGATAAACAAGCTAACCTTAATCCCTGATTTTTTTAATTTTATTATTGCATTATTTACTTTTTTATAATTTTTTAAAAGATCAATACCCCCCTCAGTAGTTAATTCTTGCCGCCTCTCAGGAACCAAAGTAGCTTGATAAGGGCATATTTCCTGCGCAAAAGATACAATGTTTTTATTAACAGACATTTCTAAATTGAAAGGTATCTTTATAGCTTCTTTAATTCCGATAATATCTTTCTCTTTTATATGTCGTCTATCTTCTCTTAAATGTGCTACTATAGAATCACAACCGGCAGATTCAGCCGATAAAGCTCCTGCTACGGGATCTGGATAAAATGTCCCTCTGGCCTCTCTTAATGTGGAAACATGATCAATATTGACGCCTAATTTCACTTTTTAAAATCCCTTTTTTAATTTATACTTAATATCTTAAATTATCTTTAATAAGTCGAAATGATTAAACGGCTATATTTTCACGCCTTGAATCATTTCATTTAAAACATAAGATCGAATAATCATTGCTATAATTAATGAACCTACTTTTAACCAAAAGTTATGAGTGACAGTTTTTTTTATACTAATATTTTTCCAAAACTCCATATTAACTCCTTTAAAAACAACTAACTAAAATATTCTTACTGTTGATTGCTAACGCGACTTAGACAATTGCCCTTTTAAAATAGTAAATAAATCGTTGGGCGTTAAATTCCCAGTTAACTGTCCGTTTATCGCTAAAGAGATTGAACCGTTTTCTTCCGAAACTATAACTACTATAGCATCCGAGTTTTCCGATACTCCAACACCTGCTCTATGGCGCATTCCTAATGTTTTTTCAAGATTAATATTATCACTGAGAGGAAAAAGACAACTGGCTGCTACTATCTTAGTTCCTGAAACTATCATACCTCCATCATGCAGCGGAGAAGAAGGATAAAAAATATTTTGTAATAACTCCGAACTAAAATCTGCATTTAAAACTACCCCGCTTTCAATATACTTTTTTAACCCTATTTCCCTGGTAAAGGCAATCAACGCTCCAATTTTTTTCCGAGACAATATTCCAGCCGCGGAAACCATATCCCTTAAAATTTTTTCGATTTCTTCTCGCTTAGGCTCTATATAAAAAACATGCCTTTTGCCTAAATGAATTAATCCCTCCCTTAGCTCGGGTTGAAAAATAATCACCACAAGAACAATAAACGCCGTAAAAATATATGTCAAAAGCTTAGTCAGTACAGGTAACCCCAATATTTGAAAAACAAAAAGAGAAACAACAAGAATGAATATACCTCTTAATAAATAAACCGCTTTAGTCCCTTTTAAAAATAAAAATATTCTATAAACTACGACCCAAAGGATTAAAACTTCTAAAATAGCTTTCCAGTTTAAAAATGCTTTTAAATCCATTAGTTATTAATTATTGCTGACGAAATCTTTATGGCCTGCATTGTTTCTTTTACATCATGAACCCTTAAAATATTAGCGCCCATACTTAAAGATATAATATTTGCCGCGATTGTTCCTATAAGCCTATCTTCTACTTTATTGTTAAGTATATCACCGATAAAAGATTTACGTGACACCCCTAAAAATATAGGTAAACCAAAAATCTTTAATTTATAAAGTTCTTTAATAATCCTGAGATTGTCCTCTTTTCTTTTTCCAAAACCTATCCCCGGATCAATCAAAATATGTTCTTTTTTAATTCCTTTTTTAAAACAAAAATTTAATCTGTCGTTGAAAAACTCTATTATTTCAATTACTGAATCTTCATAGTTTACTTTTTTTTGCATTGTCTTGGGGATTCCTTTCATATGCATTAAAACACACCCTAAATCATATTTTTTAACAAGAGTTGACATCCTTTTATCTCCTCTCAAAGCTGTAATATCATTAATAATATCCACACCTTCATCCGCAGCTTTTTTTGCCGTCAAATACTTATATGTATCAATTGAAATAAATATTTTCTTAAACTCCTTTCTTATCACTTTCAATATTGGGATTACCCTTTGAGACTCTTCAGAATATTTAACAGGATCGGAAAAAGGCCTAGAAGATTCTCCCCCTAAATCAATAATTTCAGCTCCTTGTTTTATCATATATTCACATTTTTTTAGAGCCAAACATTGAACCTTATGGACAGACGTATTTTTCTCTTTTTCAATCAAACCATCCCCGGAAAAAGAATCATCTGTAACATTTATTATCCCGCAAACTACCGGATTTTTTATTTTTAATGATTTATTTCTCGCGCAAAATTTAAAATTATTTTTAAAACAGTTATCCAAATAAGATGAGATTATCCGTGAAATTTCTTGAAGCCTGAACGGCTGGTTTCTTATCTTGCTGCAGAGGCTTTTTAATTGCTTTAAACTGCCAAAAATAAAAACTGTTGTTTCTATATCTTTTACTAAAGCATTTCTCTCAATAGCGGCATCGCTGCCTAAAGAAAGAAGATGCTGTTTTAATATATTCGCTTCCCATGATTTTACATTTTGTATTTTAAAAGCACAATATATACTTTTAAGCGAAAGTATCTTAATCCCTTCAGCACTTACGCCTATCGAGGCCATCAATGCTTTTGTTTCTTCTAAATTTTTTACTTTTATTGGAGTTATTCTCACCCAGTTTAAACTCCTTTGAAAATTTACCCACCTCAATATCTAAAAAAATTTTGAATATACAATATTACAAAACTATTCTTGAAATCCAATCAATTTCTTAACTTCTTCAACATCTAAGACTTCTTTTTCACATAAAACTTTAGCTAATATATTTATTTTATCTTTATTTTGCCGTATAAGCTCTATCGCACGCGAATAACATTTATCTATAATTCCCTTAACTTCTTCATCTATAATCTTTGCTGTTTCTTCACTATAATCTTTTTCTTTTGCCATGTCTCGGCCTAAAAACACCGGCCCCTGACTTTGCCCTAAAGTATAACTTCCCAAACGCTCACTCATTCCATAGTCACAAACCATTTGTTTTGAAATCTTAGAAACCATAGATAAATCACTCATAGCTCCGGTAGTAACATCACCTAAATTTATTTCTTCCGAAGCCCGCCCTCCCAAGGCTACGGTTATTTCCCCTAGAAGCTCTACCCTTGTCTTATACCTCTTATCTTCTGTCGGAGGCATAAAAGTATAACCTCCGGCTAAACCTCTGGGGATAATAGAAACTTTTGTCATCGAATCTACTTCCGGAATTAATAGCGATAACATAGCATGTCCCGCCTCATGAAAAGCTGTTAATTCTTTTTCATGTATAGAAATAATTCGGCTTTTTTTCTCAGGGCCCATCATTACCCGTTCAATAGATTCATCTAATTGTCCTTGTTCAACGGATTCCTTTTCATATCTGGCAGCTAACAGGGCCGCTTCATTACACAAATTTTCTAAGTCAGCACCTGAAAAACCAGGTGTTTTTTTTGCTATTTCATCCAGTTTTATATTGTTAGATAACTTTATCTTCTTAGTATGAACTTTAAGAATTTCTTCCCGGCCTTTTATATCCGGAGAATAAATAACAATATGCCTATCAAATCTGCCAGGCCTCAACAACGCCGGATCTAAAACATCCGGCCTGTTAGTTGCTGCTACAACAATTATACCTATTTCAGTCTGGAATCCATCCATCTCTGTAAGCAGCTGATTTAAAGTCTGCTCTCTTTCATCATGGCCGCCTCCTATCCCGGCAAACCGCTGTCTGCCAACCGCATCTATTTCATCTATAAAAATAATACTACCTTTATTTTCTGTTTTTGCAGCTTTTTTTGCCTGATCGAATAAATCCCTTACTCTGGATGCTCCCACACCGACAAACATTTCTACAAAATCGGAACCGCTTATACTAAAAAACGGTACATCCGCTTCACCCGCGACTGCTTTAGCTAAAAGAGTTTTACCACACCCCGGCGGCCCTACTAACAACACTCCCTTAGGAAATCTTCCGCCCAATCTCTGAAATTTTTTAGGATCCCTCAAAAATTCTATAACTTCCTGTAATTCTTCTTTTGCCTCATCTATCCCCGCTACATTAGCAAAAGTTATATTAGTCCTTTTTTCTTTGTCCATAACTACAGCTCTGGATTTACCAAATCCTAATACTCGTGACCCCATTTGACTTCCTTTAGTAGAGAAATACCAAATAAATGCTATAAAAAGAACCATGGGCAATAATGAAAGAATAAAATTCGCTAATATTCTGGGAGGTTCAACTTGAAATTCTTTAACATGAGTCCTCATCAATGTCAAAACGTCTCTATCCTCTTTAGGAATGTATAAACTAAAACTCCCTCCCCCTGCCTGTATTGTTCGTTTTCCTTGTACAAAATTTTCGCTTAATTTAATTGATTCTATTGTAGGATTTTCTAAATTAGACTCTAACGCTTGATAAAATCTATTGTAGGTAAATCTGTTGGGATCACTTACCCCGGCATTAAAAAGGCTTAAAAGCCAAACTACACCAAAAAATATAGCAATACTAAGAAAAATTCTTCGCAAAAAACTTTGATTTTCAGGTTTTTTCTTTTCTTCCATAATTAATTATTATACTTTATTGATTTATAAAATCAAGGATTGAATGATTAAAATCTTTTCTTCTTTTCTAACAAACATAAAAGGCAGATCAACAACACTCCCAAAAGGCCTATTAAATACCAAATCTCTTATCTCATTCATATGTTTTGCCTCTAATCTACGGGTATCCCCTTTAACTTCTTCTATAGCTATTCTAACAACATTATTAAATATAGAAACTGATAACTCTTTAACCTTATCCAAATCTAAATATACAGCGTTTCTTGTTTCTCTTTTCTTCAAAGAAAGAAACTTTTCATAAGAAAAATTATAAATAAAATCATAATCTAACGAAACGTTATAAGCTAAATTATTTAAGTTTTCTATTATATTCACGTTCATCTCCTTAAGTAAAGGTAATAATTTCAATCTTATTCGATTTCGAAAGAATCTATCCTCAAAATTAGTCTTATCTACTCTATACGGTATTCCTTTAATATCCAGCCAATCAACAATTTTTTGCTTAGAAAGGTTCACCATCGGCCTTATAATTATCAAGCTTTTAAATTTGGTTTTCGGCAAAAAACCTCTCAATCCTCTCAATCCGGATCCCCTTATTAATCGCATTAATACTGTTTCCGCTAAATCGTCTCTATGATGAGCTAATGCTATTTTTTTAATTTTAGTTTGACTCGAACATTTTAAAAAAAAGTCTAATCTTAAATTCCTTGAAGTCTGTTCTAAAGAGTCACCTTTAAATATTTTGTTAACATCTTTTTTTTCACTTATGATTTTTATGTTTAATCTTTCACACAACTGCTTAATAAACTCTTCTTCTTCATCTGCTTCTTTTCTTAAGCTATGATTAAAATGAGCACAAACTATATCTAACTTATATTTTTTTCTTAATAAATAAAACAGATACAGCATACTTACGGAATCCGGGCCTCCCGAAACACCTAATAAAAGCCTATCTTTCTTTTTAAGTAACTTAAGATTTATTAAAGTCTTTTCAAATATTTCTTCAATCATAATTTATATTATTATTTGCAGCTTTTTTTTAAAGATTAAGAATTGAAACATATTTCAGAAGTGTTACTAAATGAGACAATCCCTGATTACACAGATTTGAAACATTATCTTTTTCATCGGTATAATTATCTTTTAATCGCTGGAATCAGGAACTAATGCTATTACGCACACCGCGCTTTTGGGAATCAAAAATTACGCAAGACAAATGAACTGCCCCGCAGCAAAGGGGTATCGAAGGTATTTCCCCTGGATAACGGCCTCTCAGCAAACTGAAGGGAATTAACCCTAAGCCCCTTCGACTCCCTTTAGTCTCTCAGGGTTAATTCGGCTACAATCTTTTCCTTCGAAAAAGATTAAGTCTCATTGATTAAAATCACATCTTACAACTCATTTTAAAAATAATTATCTGACTGT
>JAUVUO010000089.1 GCA_030601015.1 Candidatus Omnitrophota bacterium
AAATATTTAAATTATTCGGCACTTTACTAATACTCACTCTTATCGGGAATTCAGCCACGTATACCTCCTTTCTAAAACAATGCATGTTGTCACCTCTAAATAAACTCGCAATATAATTTTAGGATTCATAAAATTTTCTTTAACTTTATCTGTATATAACCAATGTTGGCGCTGTTGCAAAATAAGCTAAAAGTTTCATTCCCACAGAAATGCGAATCCAGAAAGTCAATAAAATCAATAGTTCTGGATTGTCCGAAGATCCCCCGAACAAGTCGGAGGAGGACAATGACAAAAGGGTATTTTGCAACACCGCCATGTTTCTTTTGTTATTACTTTCTCCTTCTTAACGAATAACCAGCCGGCGCTGCCGCATCCTTTATCTCTATTCCAAAAGAAATTCATGGTTATCTCTACCGTCATTTAAAATCACACTGCTTTTTTTTATATCAACTACTGTATTTTTACCAATTTGGCCACCTACCCCCAAAATAGAACTATTTATTATAGCCTTTGGACTTTCTTCATCCCACAATATACCCTTTAAAATAAATTTTTCATCTATAGGCTTCGGAATAACAAATGGATTCCTGCCCCAAGAAAAAAATTTTGTTCTTTTTTTATGTCTTTTTATTAAAATATCTTCTTCCGTTAATTGTTTTTTTTTGCTTTGTTGAGGGCCGGCTGCTCCTGCGGATTTAGTCCTTGATTTTGACGGTGCGACTATACCGTATATTAAACTGGCAGCAGCCAATACGCTTAATATACCCGCGGCTATTACTTTTTTATCGCGCATTTTTCTCATCCATAATATATATATTAAAAACCATTTTTGTTTTCAATACATTCACATCATTTTTATCAAGAATTACGTCAAAGCTCTTTACTGTAACTAAACTTTTCTCTAAAATATCCAATATGCCCAAGAATACCCCTAATTTTTCATATGTAGCTACCAACTCTATTTCTATTGGCAAAACTTTATAAGAGATACCTTTGGGCCTCTTTACCTTCTTTTGCTCCATAGACAAAAAGTTGATTCCTTCAAGTTTAGCCTGTCTGGTCAATTCATTTATTGCCAAAGCAACAGTCTCTTCCCTTATTAAACTTCTCTTTATATTCATTATCTTTAATGGAGCTATCAATTCCCGCACTCGGCTGACTTCATCTTCACTGCTTTTACATTTTGAAGATGCTGTCTTTAAGCCGTTTATCAATGGCCTATATAAAAAAATATATAACCCCAAAGAGGCTATTACTACCATACTAACTACCACTCTAATTACTTTTTCTTTAGTTAATTCCATTTCTTTAGTTTTTCTTATAAACTTATTTTCAACATTCCTTATAACACCTTCCCAAAAGCTGCCTCTCTCAATATTATATTAAATCCGGTAAGATTAGTCTACCCAACATATTAATTCAAACTCAGTTACCGCTTTTTCTTCCAAACTTTTAGCCAGAACCAGTCTTACATCCTGGAACAACCCTTTTTCTAAAGTAAGCATAAAATCTAAAAGATGTTCTTCCTTTCCCGTTGATATTACCATCCCTCTAATATTAATAAGATTGTTTCTCATACTTAATCGCGTAATATAAATATTGTCAGGTATAAGATTACTTAATTCCATAAACACATCTGCCCAAAAAGGTTCATATGCTAATATTGAATTTGCTAAACCCTGTAACTTGGCGTGCTCCAGTTGAGGAGTTAAACTTGCTAATTCCATACCAGAGACGATAATTCTTTTTTTAAAATTGTCCAACTGTATTTTCATGCCAACATATGTAAATATCAAAACCATAATAACCGCTGCGATTATACTCTTAAAAATCGCGTGTTTAAACACTCTTTTAGCCTTATATTTGATTTCAGGAGGAAGAAGATTAACTCCTTTGCCCCGGGTTAAAGCCGCTCCTACTGCCGGGGCTAACCGTTGAGGAACTATAACATCTCTGTCCATTATGTTAGATTCCATATCAAAACAATCTAAAGGATTACCAAATTTAACCTTAACCGCCAATTTTTCAGAGAAAAGCTTATCTAACCCCTTAAGCAATGCTCCCCCGCCAAACAGTATCAAAAAATCAACTCTACCCCCTCCGGCCTCTTCCCTATAATAATCAAAACAGCGCTCTATTTCATTCACTAATTGCTCTACCGGTGACCTAAGCATCGACAAAACCTGAACGGTAGAGACTTTACCTTCTATCATTTTTGACTCCCCTTCAAAGGGCAATCCGACCTCTTTTTTTATTCTTTCCGCCTCATCTAAGGTGAGCTGTATCCTGCCTCTGTCTGAAGTTAAAACACATGTCATGGATTTAGTAAAATCTCCGCCTGCTACAAGAATCTTACGCTGAAAGACCAATTCGTTTCCGGAAAGAATAACCAATTCTGAAAAACGTTCTCCTATATCAAGAACTGCTTTTATTTCTTTTTTATTAAAATAAGTTTTTTCGCCTATCTTTTGCAGAGTTAAAGGTATAGGGACAAATGAAAATGGTTTAATACCAACTTTACTTAATAACGATACGTATTTATCCACAGTTTCTTTGGGAGACGTAACAACCGATAGTTTATACTTTTTTACGCCCTTTTTAATAACCTCACCCAATATTTCAAAATCAAATATCGCTTCATCCGTGGGAAAAGGGAAATAACTTTTTGCTTCTAATCTTATTCCATCTTCTAATTCTCGTTTTGGTATATAAGGTGCTATTATATTTTTTACCGCGGTATTAGGGCAATTAATAGCTACAATAAATTTAGACTTTTTAATATTAATGCCTTTGAGTATTTTTTTTAACGCGGACAGTCGTACCTTTTCTTTTGAAACATTTTGAATATCGAATTTTATCTCTACTATCTTGATATCAGATAAAGATATACCATTAATTTTTTTGACACATTTGGCCAATTTCATAGCGGTTGTTCCGATATCAAGGCCGATTATAAAATCTTTTTTAAAAATATTTTTAAACTTAATTAAGCGTGTCTGAATATTATTTTTTATAAACAAAAGATTCATTTAGCCTTGGGTTTATTTTGTTACTATATAAATAACTGGAAATTCTTATCGAATCTCCCTCCTCTCGTCTTTAGAAAAATCTTCCTGTATCATAAAGACTCATGCATAGCAAACTCTAATTATCCTAATTTTAACCAGCCTACATAATCTCATACCAATCAATCTCATCATAAGCGGCCCCAGTTGCATCATCGACAACCACGGTTTGTTCAATCTTTCTATTAATTACATCAACTGTGCCTGTTGATGTAATCTTGCTTCCTATCACTTCCAAAGTTGAGACACACGCACCCTCTGAACCACCCCCTATTCGAAACACTCGAAGCTTAAAATAATTCGCATCAGTGACCGCTGTGAAGACATCTGTTACATCGGTATTATTATTACCGGAAACACTTACAACTGTAGTATAACTTACTCCATCGGTTGAAACCTGCCACTCATAATCCTTGGGCCGCTGAATTGACAAATCGGAAGGCACTAAAAAACGCGCTTTGTTTATAGTCAATGTATAGGGAAAAATTATTATAATCTCTTGCGGCGCAGATACCCCTGGAGGATCCCCAGACTGCCAATATGTGGTATCATCCCCATCTATGACATTCGCCGCCGCATTAGTCTTATTCACTGATGTAGCCGAAGCAGAAGATCGATTGTCTATCAAAGCAAAATCCCACCTCTCTACCTCCATCGTATAATTTCCGCTGCCTAAATTTTCTGTTGTGCCAACAGTCGTCCAATCTTGGCCTTGGCCGCCGCCAGCAGCAGATGTTTTAAGATTCCAGACAGCTTTCTGCAATCCTGCTTCCGCAAGCCATAAAGCTTTGGAACTTGCAATATCGTATCCCGACGCCTTAATTTGAATTGATGTAATATATAAAAAAGCTGTCGTAATCCCAATAATTGTTATCATAATCATAAAGGTTAAAATCAAAATCATACCTTTCCTATGATTAGCTGATAATTTTGTCATAGATTTCTCGCTTTGACTTCTGTCCTTAATCTTATGGTTTCATCTCCCCTTTTGACGCTTAACTCTATATCTGCTATTCCACCGCTTACTGACAAATCCGTTGCAGAAGAAGGCAAAACATCATTCACTATAATTTGTCCATCTCCATAGGTAAAAGTTCCTGTTGTCAAATCTCTATCAACAACATTATTCAAAACAGCCTTTCTTACCCCATATAAATCCTGGTTAAAATTCGCGGGATAGACATCATTCTCATTGTAAAAATAATAAATATAATCGTCATACTCATTTATAATAATTTTATTTTGTTCATCTCTACGATGTTTACTAAATCTAATCTCATTATCATATAAAAAAGATATTTCTTTAGAACCTCTTAAATTCCGCGCCATTTTTTCAATGCTACTATTAATGTCTATACCAATTCCCGCCCTTGTTTCCTGAGATATCCATCCTAACAATATAATGCGAAAAACAAAGACACTGACACCAACCAAAGCTGCCAGCATTACAACGGTTATCAAGAGTTCTATTAATGTCAAACCGCATTTTTTTTTATTCAATTTACCTTTTCCCATTAAATTTCTCTAAACTAAGCCTAATTAAAAATTTGTCACCAGGGTCGTAAGGATAACATCCGCTTTACCTCCTTTAGTATTCCAATCAACTGTTACATCTATTTGCCGGGGGTCCTGATTTTCAGCAACATTTACCGTCACATCAAATCGGGCAAAAGGAGAATCCAAATCTAAATCTGCCGGCACAGGGCCGTTATCGGCTAAATCAGCGAAAGGTGTATTCTTAATCTCTTCCATTTCAGCCTGAGCGATATTTAACGCTAAATGAGCATTTTCAATATCCGAAGACGCAAATATTCCAGCCGTAAATGCCCGCGTTACACTAAACACCCCCATTACAAGAATAATAAGTGTAATTAAAATTTCTAATAAGGTAAAACCTGCCAACTTAAATTTTAACTTAAACATAGAATTAAGTTCCCTCAACTTTGCATATTTATCCTTCGGCTTCGCTCAAAACATCTCCTAAACCCTTGATATAAAAAATCAAAAAAAACGGAAATTGAAACTACAAAGTTTTACTTCCCTCTTTGAACTCTAAAAAGTCTAAGGCTGAGTATCGCTGCTCATATTAGAAACATAGATACAGCTGTCACCATTTGTCTCAACAACAGCATCGTCAGTTATCACAACACTTCCGTTTTGGCCGGGGCCGTCTGAATAAACAATATAATATTTATCATCAGTCCCACCCAATACATATCCATAATCAATCCCTGTAGAGCTAAAAGGATCTGTAGGTACATAATCTATAATGTTAGGAACAGCTGTACTTAACGCCGTCTCAAGGGCAGCCCCGGTAGTTGCCGGATATGTATTGTTATTATGAGAATAGTAACTCTCTATAGCGGTCTGCAAAGTCCTTAACTCACCTTTAACCTTAGCGATATTTCCCTCATCCCGCATACCTTTAAACCGCGGAAGAGCTATGCCAATCAAAATAGAAATTACCGCTATTACAATTACAAGCTCAATTATTGTAAACCCTTTTCTCATACCCCCCCCTTTTTTTAAATGTTGTTAAAACCCAATTAATTCTTACCTATCTGTAATAATTACAGAACTTTTTATTAAAAGTACTTCCCCCCTCAAAAAAAATCATTCAACCCCTCTCCCTTTTGTCATTCCTGTGCATACAGGAATCTCTTACAAAATAGTTCAGTCGTTTGAGATCCCGTCATTCGACGGGATGACAAAGGTGACG
>JAUVUO010000077.1 GCA_030601015.1 Candidatus Omnitrophota bacterium
CGAATGCCGGGATCTCAAAAGAAATGGTGGTCCAATAAATTTAGGCATGAGATTCCTGCATTCGCAGGAATGACAAAAGAAGGTGACAAAATACAGGGGGCGATTCATGATGTTTAGAGTACAATAGATAGGTAACACTTTGTGGCATATTATAACCGACTGAGTGGAGTTTTAATTTATAAAGGGCGACAATGGTTTGTATCAGAGTCATTACCAGGACAAAGAGTTATGCTCTTAGATAAAGATCCAGAGGTGGAAGTGTACTTTGTTAATAGCTTAGTTCGAAGGCTCAATTTAAGGGAGAAAATAACTTATTAGTGTTACCTATGTTGTGGCACAAGTTGTTACCTATGTCTTGACACTGTACATGATGTATCGACCCGGGAAAGCTCCCCCACCTGTCATCCCGGCGAATGCCGGGATCTCAAAAGAAATGGTGGTCCAATAAATTTAGGCATGAGATTCCTGCATTCGCAGGAATGACAAAAGAAGGTGACAAAATATAGGGGGCGATTCATGATGTTTAGAGTACAATAGATAGGACAAAAAATTCTGATTTTGTTTTTATTTTGTTTTGAATTTTAGAATTAGGGTTTAGAATTTGTGATAAAGGGTATTGATTTTTTTTATTCATTTTATATAATTGTATTTCAAAGAAATGTAATGATGATATTTTATAAAATTTAAATAAATAGGAGGTAATTAAATGAATACCGGAATAACTATTATTAATGAAAAAGTTAAAAAGGAAAGTGTTTTTGTCAGTAATATTATTTCAGAGATAAAAAAAGTTATAATTGGCCAGGATTATTTGATTGAACGTTTATTAGTAGGAATCCTTGCCAATGGGCATGTCTTGGTCGAAGGTGTTCCAGGATTAGCTAAGACATTATCAATAAAGACTCTTGCGGAATTAATAAATACAAAGTTTCAGAGAATACAGTTTACTCCGGATTTACTTCCCGCGGATCTTATTGGGACGCTGATTTATAATCCTAAAGAAGCTAATTTTGTAATTAAAAAAGGCCCTATTTTTGCTAATATAATTCTTGCTGACGAAATAAATCGTGCTCCGGCAAAAGTGCAAAGCGCTTTGTTGCAGGCAATGCAGGAACGGGAAATAACAATCGGAGAAAATACATTTAATTTAGATGACCCATTTTTAGTTATGGCAACTCAAAACCCTATTGAACAAGAAGGAACATATCCTTTGCCTGAAGCTCAAATAGATAGGTTTATGTTAAAAATAAATATAACTTATCCAAATATAGAAGAAGAGGCTAAGATTTTAAAAATGATGAGTTATACCAATAAAAAGATTAAGGTTAGCCCGGTAATTAATCCGGAAGACATTTTACGGGCAAGAAGTGTGGTAGATGAAATATATGTGGATGAAAAAATAGAAAAATATATTTTAGATATCGTTTTTGCTACACGCCAGCCCCAAAAATATAATTTAGAAGAATTAACCAGTCTTATCCAATATGGAGCTTCACCTCGTGCCAGCATATACTTGGCACTAGCCTCTAAAGCCTATGCTTTTATACAAGGAAGAGGGTATGTAACTCCTCAAGATGTAAAATCGATAGGGCCGGATATTTTAAGGCATAGAATAATTGTAAGCTATGAAGCTGAAGCGGAAGAAAAGACTTCCGAAGATATTATTAAAAGAATATTTGAAGAAGTAGAAGTACCTTAGACTTATAGCTATAATAGCGGGTAAAAAAATTATAAGGTGTTTTATTATCGGAAATTAAAAGTGTTAGTGGAAGAATTAATAAATGATATCCAAGGAAATTTTAAAAAAAATTCGTAGAATACAGATAATTACTTCACGAATGGTAACTGATGTTTTTTGCGGCCAATATCAAAGTGTTTTTAAGGGCCAGGGTATGGAGTTTGATGAAGTTAGACAATACCAGCCCGGAGATGAAATACGGTCTATAGATTGGAATGTTACTGCGCGGATGGGGCATCCTTTTGTTAAGAAATTTGTAGAGGAAAGAGAATTAACCGTTATGGTTCTTCTGGACATGTCAAAATCTTCGTGTTTTGGTACGGTAAATAAGACTAAAAATGAGATAGCGGCTGAGATATGTTCAGTTATAGCTTTATCGGCAATCAAGAACAACGATAAAGTCGGATTTTTGGCTTTTACCGATAGGGTAGAAAAATTTATTCCGCCTAGAAAAGGCCTTCCTCATGTTTTAAGGGTTATCAGAGAAGCCTTGTATTTTAAACCCCAAGGACGTGGAACTAACATATCGGGGACATTAGAATACCTTAATAAAGTTATTAACCGCAGTACAGTTGTTTTTATAATTTCTGACTTTTACGATAAAGATTTTAAAAAATCTTTAAGTATTGCCAATAAACGTCATGATTGTATTGCTATAACTTTAACAGATCCTAAAGAAATAAATTTACCTAATATCGGATTAGTTCAATTTATGGATCCGGAAACTCAGAGGAGTTTTTTAGTTGATACATCTGACCCCGGGGTTAGGAAAGAATTTAGAGGTAATTCTAAGAAAAAAATTGATGAAAGAGAAAAGATGTTCCGTTCATTGAATGTTGACAGTATAGATGTTAGGACTGATATACCTTATCACAAAAGTTTGTTTAAGTTTTTTAAAATGAGGGAAAAAAGAGCAGCTAAGAAATGAAATTTTTTATTAAATTCGTAATAGTAATTTTAATTTTATCAGGATTTGTGAAGCCGGCCTATTCAAAAGAAGTAAAGAGAGGCAAGGAGTTGATTGAAGTTATAACCCGTACAGATAAGAGTAGTGTAGGTGTGGGGGATAAGATTAAATATGAAATTATAGTTAAAACTAAAAAAGGAATAGATGTTGAGTTCTCAACTTTTGATGATAAACTTGGGAGTTTTTCAATTAAAGATTTTACTTCCATAGAAAAAGAGTTTTTAGGTAATAAGAAATTTATTCAAAGGTATATTCTATCCAATTTTGTTCCCGGTGAATATACAATTCCTAAGATAGAAATTAAATATAAAAAGAGTAATGAAAAGGAGTGGCAGCTAAAAGAAACTGAAGAAATTAATATTTCAATCAGCAGTGTCTTAATCCCGGAAAAAGATCCGAAAGATATTAGAGACATAAAAGGGCCTTTGAATTTGCCGCCTAAAATGAAGTTTTGGATTTTTGTAATAGTTTTATTAGTTTTAACTGCTTTAATAGTATTGAAAATGACATTTTTAAAAAATAAAAACAAATTGGATGAAGAGCCGGAGTATAAAAAGTCAGCTCATGAAATAGCTTATGAAGCCTTAGATAAGCTGCAAAGAAAAAATTATATAAAAGAAGGCAAAAATAAAGAATATTATGCTGAGCTTTCATCAATTATAAGGTATTATTTGGAAAATAGATTTTATGTAAGGGCTCCGGAGATGACGACAGAAGAATTTTTAATTAAGGCAAAGACTACCGAGGAATTGGTTAATGGGCAGAAGCTGTTGTTGGTAGAATTCCTTTCTTATTGTGATTTGGTGAAGTTTGCTAAGTATGGGCCGACTGAAAGTGAAATAAACGAAAGTTTTAATTCAGCTAAAAGATTTATAGATGAAACAAAAGAAGTTTTTCAATTAAATAATAGATAATATGCATTTTAAAGACCCAATTTTTTTAATATTATTGCCGATAATCATTTTGGTTTTTGTTTATATTGATAAAAGACGGGATATTCCGGGAATTAATTTTTCTTCGGAAATTTTTTTGACCGGCTTAAAACCGTCATTAAAATTAAGAATGAGGAAAAAACTTGGATTTTTAAGGTTAGCCTCAATTAGTTTGGTAGTTATGGCTTTAGCCAGGCCTCAGTCACTTTTAGAAGAGACTAAACGGCAGGCTGAAGGCATAGATATTGTTTTAGCAATTGATTGTTCAACTAGCATGCTTGCGGAAGATTTTAAGATTAGAGGACGGAGAGTTAACAGACTTGACGCGGTAAAAGATGTAGTTGAGGAGTTTATCCAGGGAAGGCTAAGTGATAGAATAGGCATTATAGCTTTTGCCGGAAGAGCTTATACTATTTGTCCTCTTACTTTGGATTATAACTGGTTGTTGAAAAATCTTGAAAGAATAAAAATTGGGGCAGTAGAGGATGGGACTGCAATTGGTTCAGGCATCAGCACTGCTTTGAATAGGTTAAAAGATACAGAGTCTAAAGGTAAAGTAATTGTTCTTCTCACAGACGGCAGAAATAATTCCGGCAAGATATCTCCGGCTATAGCTGCTGAGGCGGCTAAAGCTTTGAGCGTGAAAATATATACAATAGGTGCAGGTACCAAGGGGTATGCTCCATATCCGGGAAAAGATTTTTTCGGCAATACGGTTTATACTAAAGTTAAGATAGATATTGATGAAAAAACATTAATAGATATAGCTTCAAAAACTACGGCAAAATATTATAGAGCTACCGACAGCAAATCATTAAGGGAAATTTATAGAGAAATTGATAAACTGGAAAAAGTAGTGGTTGAAGAAAAAGGTTATTTTAATCACAAAGAGCTATTCCCGTTATTCTTGAGTATAGCAATACTTTTATTAGCTGTAGAAATTATTTTAAAAAACACAGTATTAAGAATAATTCCATAATTATATGAGATTTGAAGATATAAAATTGGTTAATGGGTTTTGGTTAGCTGCGGTATTGATAGTTTTTTATTTTTGGGCTTTTAGAAAACTCAAGAAAGATAGTGAAAAGTTTGCCGAGAGCGGACTTTTAGAAAATTTAACGCCGGATATTAGTTATAGAAAACGAAAAATTAAGATTATATTGATTTTTTTTGTAATGGTTTTTTTTATTTTTTCATTGATGAGGCCTCAATGGGGAGGTAAGTGGGAAGAGGTAAAGAGAAAAGGACTTGATATTTTGATAGCAATAGATACTTCAAAGAGTATGCTGTCTGAAGATGTAAAACCTAATCGTTTAGAGCGTTCTAAGCTGGCGGTAAAAGATCTTATTAAAAAAATTAAAGGCGACAGACTGGGATTAATAGCTTTTTCCGGAGTGGCTTTTTTGCAGTGTCCTTTAACTATAGATTATAACGGTTTTGTGATTTCACTTGATGATTTAAATATTAATAGTATCCCTAAAGGCAGTACTTCTTTAGCTAGTGCCATTGATGAAGCTGTTAAAAGTTATGAGGGAGGGGTGAATAAATATAAAATTTTAATATTGATTACAGATGGTGAAGGACATGTTGGAGACCCTGTTAAAGCAGCTGAAAAGGCAAAGAAAAACGGAATAAAGATATTTACAATAGGGATTGGGGACAAGGAAGGAGACCTTATTCCTTTTATTGATGAGACTGGGAAAAGAGGCTATCTTAAGGATAAGAAAGGAAGATTTGTTAAATCGCGGCTGAATGAAGGGGTGTTAAAAAAAATAGCCGCGATAACCGGCGGAGGATATGTAAAAGCAACCGGAATTGAATTTGGTTTGGATTTGATTTATGAGAATAAACTTTCTAAAATGGAGAAAAGACAATTCGATACTAAGTTAACCCGGCGGTATGAAGAAAAATTTCAGATACCCTTGTTTATTGCTTTTTTGTTATTAATTGCTGAAACTTTTATTCGGGAGAAAAAATAAGTTTTATGAAAAAATTTTTTTATACAGCAATCTTTATCCTTTGTTTTGAGTTGTTGTTTATAGATTTCGTCTTTTCCGGTTCATTTTCAAAGATTGTTAAGGACGGTAATGCTTTGTATCGTGAAGGAAAATATGAAAATGCTTTAAAGAAATATGAAGAAGTTCAAGAAGAATTATCTAGTTCTGATATAATAAATTTCAATAAAGGCGCTGCTTATTATAAAAAAGGGGATTATGAAAAAGCCGTAGATGAGTTTACTAAAGTTCTTATAACGGAAGAGCCGAAGATAGAGGCTAAAGCCAATTATAATATTGGAAACTGTAAATATAAAAAAGCCGAATTTAAAGAAGGAGAAGAATTAGAGACAGCCATAACTATTTATAAAGAGGCTCTTGAGTATTATAAGCGTGCAATTGATTTAGATGAGAATTCGCAAGATTTAAAATTTAATTATGAGTTTTTAGGCCGGAAAATAAAGATGCTGGAAGAGAAGTTAAAGCAGCAAAAAAAAGAAGAAAAAAAGAAAAAAGAAAAGGATGAAGATTAGATCTTATTAGTAATGAGGATAGAGAAAAAATCTATTTAATGCTTAAAGATAGTGTTAGGAGATGATTTCAAATGCAATATAGAGATTATACAAAAATAATCAAAGTTTGTGAGGAAGCTAGAAATAAGTATATTAGAGAAATAGGAATTGATATGCATAAAAATTGTTCAGAAAATTGTAGAAATCCTTGGTGTGAAATTGGACAATTAAATAATATTTGCAAAGAATTAGAAGACAAAATAGAAAAAATAAATATAGAA
>JAUVUO010000125.1 GCA_030601015.1 Candidatus Omnitrophota bacterium
ACCTTTGGATATACACATAAAATCAGGATCAACATCAGCATGTTCACAAGCAAACATTTTGCCGGTACGTCCAAATCCTGAAGCGACCTCATCAAGAATTAAATGAATATCATATTTTTGAGCAAGGGCGGAAATTTTTTTCAAATATTGAGCCGGATAAATTATCATTCCTCCCGCGGCCATAACTAACGGTTCTAAAATTATTCCCGCGATATCCCTATTCCTGGTTTTAAATAAATCCTCTACCGGTTTTATACATTCAATATCGCATTTGGATTTTACCAGTCCAACAGGACATCTGTAGCAATAAGGTGTGGGAATTTTAATTGTTTTAAAAAATAAAGGGTTAAAGACTTTATTAAATAAATCTACCCCGCTAACACTCATTGCCCCAACTGTATCTCCATGATACGCGTAATCTAAAGAAACAAATTTTTGTTTAGATTTTCGGCCGATATTCTGCCAATACTGAAATGACATTTTCAACGCGGCTTCTACCGCGGTGGATCCGTTATCTGAAAAAAAAACTTTAGTAAGACTTTTCGGAGATATGGAAACCAATTTTTCGGATAATTCTATGGCCGGTTTATGAGTAAATCCGGCAAAAAGAATATGGTCTAAATATTTCAGCTGATTCCTTATAGCTTGTTTTATTTTGGGATGATTGTGTCCGTGAATGTTACACCACCAACTGGAAATTGTATCATAATAAAAATTGCCTTTATCATCGTAAAGTTTCATCCCTTTTGCCTTTTCTATTAAAATTGGGGGGTTGCTTAAACAATCCTTCATCTGAGTATAAGGATGCCAATTATACTTTAAATCTTTTTTTATCCATTTATTCATTTTTATATAAGTAAAATTTTAAAATCTTCTTTCCTATAGGTTTAAATCTATTATATAAAACTTCTATATCTTTAGTAAAGGGCAAAACTCCCAATACATTTTCTTTTGATAATTCTTTTATAATTTTAATATTATCTTTTAAAATGAGATCATCTTCTCCTTTTAAAAAATTATTAAAAACAATCCCCAATATTTTTATTTTTCTTAGCTTTAAAGCTTCTATAGTTAAAAGAGTATGATTGATAGCTCCAAGCTTATTCCCGGCAACAACAACTACTCCTAATCTTAATTTTTTTACTATATCTATTAAAAAAGTTTTTTTATTAATTGGTACTAAAACACCCCCTGCCCCTTCTACTATAACAAATTCAAATTTACCGGCTAAATATTTATAACTTTTTTCAATTTTATCTATTCTAATAATTTTGTTTTCTAATCCTGCAGCCAAATGAGGCGATGATGAAAATTTAAACACGTAAGGGGCAATAAAAGATAAATGCGGCAAAAAACATTTTTCATTCTTTTTCATTAACTTAAAATGAGATTTAATATCTTTGGAAAAAGACTTACTTCCTGTTTCTACCCATTTTTGGGTAATACAATTGTATCCTTGATTAGATAAAAGATCAGCCAAAAGCCCGGTAACAATAGTTTTACCAACTCCGGTATCAGTTCCTGTAACAAAAATACCCTTCATTCAAATTACCCCGCTACGATTATGAATCATTATATAAAAACTAATTCTTTTGGCTGCCTTGACAAAAAAACACCTGATAGGTAGAAATTATTTCCTTAAAATTGTTTAAATATATTTTTTCTACATCTTTAATCATTTTAGCCGTCCAGAAACTTTGCCCTTCAGCCCTATTCCCGCTTGCTCCGGTATATTTTATTTTTTTTAACAATTCCATAAGTGAAGAGTGCTTCTCGGAGTAAAGCTTTTCTATTATATCAACTTTCTTAAATAATGAACCCAGAATCCGTTCAATAGTATCTTTTGTTTCAAATCCATTCGCGCTTAAGACAATATCTTTTTTTAAAAAAAAATTCAATGATTCTTTTAATTCATAAAATGTTTGCGGTCCAAAAAAAGAAAATAAAACTATACCCTTTGCTCTTAAAAGATTAGCGTATTTCTTTAAAGTATTTTCTAAATTGACAAACCATTGAAAGCTGGCATTAGAGCTGATAAGATCAAATTTCTTATTTAAACTTACAGTTTCAGCGTCAGCTATAATAAATTTTATATTTTCATCTTTAAATTTTTCTTTTGCTTCTTCAATCATTTTCTTAGATATATCTAATGCTTCGATATTTGCCCGTGGAAACCTTTCCCTTAAAATTTGAGTATAATTGCCCGTTCCGCAGCCAATATCAAGAATCGTATTGACTCCCTCAACTTTTATTTTTGAAATAAGTTCTTTAGAGCAATAATTCTGTATAGATGAATAATTATCATAATACTTTGCGTGCCTGGAAAAATTAATTTTAACTCTATTTTTATCTATTTTTTTGTTCAAACAATTTTTTCTCATTATCATTATCAATTAATATTTTCAAATAATCTTACATTCTAAAAAATCATAATAAAACTAAAATACATATTTAGATAAATCTTCATCAAAAAAGGGCATATGTCCTCCGCCTTTAATGGCTATGAACTCGCAATTAGGCAGTTGATCCGCTATCTCCCCGGCTTCATTTATAGCTGCTACATTATCGTACTCGCCATGAATTATTTTTATCTTTTTTAATCCTCTTAACTCTTTGGGATTGATTTCCGCTTCTTTTAAATAATATAGTCCTTCTATTAAATTATTTAAATCAAACTCTTCACAATAAATTTTAAGAAGATTATCTTTAAACCACTTACCTGAATCTTTATCAGAAAAACATTGGTTATAAAAACTGTTAAGATAAGCTTTTTTGTTTTTTTTTAAATATTTTTCGACACCAGAGATAACATTACTTCTATATTTCATCTTTATACCTATAAGGATTAATTCTTCTAAATAATCAGGGTATTTTAAAGCAAACTGCACAGCCGCAAACCCTCCCAATGACCATCCTAAAATAGATACTTTCTTTAAATTCAAACTTTTTATTGTTCTAAATAAAGATTTTTCAAATGTTAAAGGATAGAATCTATTCAGAAGCAAGTAGTTAAACGCTACATCCAACAAATCAAATATTCGATAATCGCTCGCCCACCCGGGCAAAAGAACAATTGTTTTTTGATAATTCCTATTGATATAATTAAATGTTGTATCTGTTTCACTATTAAAAGTCATATTTTTTTCGAATTTCATTTATATCATTAAAAAGATTTTCCAGAATTTTTTTGGTATGATAATACGATATAGAAAATCTCACCCGGGATTCACCAACCGGAACTGTAGGCGGCCGTATAGGCAAAACCCAATATCCTTTATTCCGAAGTTCTTCACCAATACTAATTGCTTTATTAGTATCTTTAACCATTAAAGGGATTATTTGAGATGCCCCTTTAACTGAATATCCATTTTTTTCGAGTATTTCTCTAAAAAAATCGGCATTAACTAAAAGATCCTTTCTTCTATACGGTTCCTGTCTGATTAAATCTATACCGGCCAAATTCACTGCTATTACATAAGCCGGTAAAGCTGTAGAATATATAAAACTTCTGCAGGTATTAACAAGATATTGTTTTACATTTTCCGAACAAGCTAAATAAGCGCCAAAACCACCTAAAGCTTTACCAAATGTTCCCATTATCAAATCCACACTGCCTGATACCCCTTGTTCTTCAACCAAACCGGCCCCGGTTTCTCCGAAAACACCTGTAGCATGAGCCTCATCAACCATTAAAAAACAATTATATTTATCTTTAAGTCTCCCTATTTCATCTAATCTCGGACTATCTCCATCCATACTAAAAACACTTTCTGTAATAATAAAACCTTTTTTATATTTGCCCCGTTCTTTCTTAAGTAAATATTCTAAATTATTTATATCGTTATGAATATAACGAAAACATTTAACTCCGGAAAGTAATATTCCGTCTATAATACTGGCATGATTAAGCCTATCGGAAAAAATAACATCTCCTTTTTTACAAAGTGAGCTTATTATTCCTAAATTAGCCTGATACCCTGAATTAAAAACTAAAGCGCTGTCTTTACTCTTAAATTTAGCTATTTTTTCTTCAAGTATATGATGGAGTTCTAAATCACCGCTTAAAAGTCTTGATGAACAAACACTGGTACCATAAATATCCGCAGTTTTTTTTAAAACATTTTTTAATTTGTGATGGCCGGATAGGCCTAAATAATCATTCGAAGAAAAATCTATATATTCTTTATTCTTAAAACAAATCAATCCGCTATTCTTAGAATATGCCGGTTTTAATACCCGCAATAAGCTTTTTTCCCGTTTCCCTTCTAAAAATTCATTTATCCATTCCATAAAGTCTTTATTTCACTAATAAGATTTTGGTCTTCCTTAATACTTCTACCTTTGATAGTTAAATATCCTCCAATAAGCATCCCATTGGCACCGGCCATAAACCCCATACCTTGAAAATCCTTTAAAACCGTTTCTCTGCCGGCAGCAATTTTTATAATTTTATCTTTTAAAATTATTCTAAAAATACAAATTGTTCTTATAGCATCATTACAGGATATTGGACTCAATGATTCAAAAGGCGTTCCTTTTATCGGAACTAAAAAATTTATAGGTACGGAATCCACATCTAAACTCTTCAAAATACTTACCATATCAATCCTATCCTGCCAACTCTCACCCATACCGATTATCCCTCCGCTGCAAACCTCCAAACCGGCTTCTTTAGCCAATTTTATAGTCTTAACCCGTTCACCAAAAATATGAGTAGAAACTATATTGGGATAAAAATTTTTAGATGTTTCGATATTATGATGATACCTTTGGAGACCGCACTCTTTTAACATTTTCAAACTCTCTTTATCCAGTGCTCCTAAAGAACAGCAAACTGTAAGGCCTATTTTATTTTTTATCTCATAAACCGCG
>JAUVUO010000070.1 GCA_030601015.1 Candidatus Omnitrophota bacterium
GCCACAGACGCTCTTAAGAGGCCTCCATATTTGCTGACTCCAATTAATATCGCGCCCAATGACAATAAAAAAATTACATTATTTTGAGGTGATTTTGAAGGTTCAAAATAATTTGCCCCTGTATTATCACCTATAGACCAATTAAAATGTTTCCCTGAACCATTAACACCGGCAAGGGGTTTCTCATGAAGCACAGCAACCATACCATGTTTATCCGCGACTTTCTTAAGAATATCCATTAATTGTAAATTATGATCAATAGCAAGATTAGCTTCCTCGTATAACGGCGCGATTTCAAACTGATTAGGCGAAACTTCGTTATGACGAGTCTTTGTAGGTATACCTCTACGGTATAACTCTCTATCAAAATCTTCCATAAACTGAATAACATTATCTTTTATTGCCCCAAAATAATGATCTTCCATTTGCTGCCCTTTTGCCGGAGGAGCTCCAAATAACGTCCGGCCGCATACCTCCAAATCAGGCCGGGATTGATACAATTCCTTTGAAAACAAAAAATATTCTTGTTCCGGGCCGCCAAAAACTTTAATCCTTTTAACTTTCTTATTACCTAATATTGTTTGAAGTCTTAGAACGCTATCATTTACAGCTTTTAATGACCTTAAAAATGGTGTTTTAATATCCAAAACTTCTCCTGTCCAAGACAAGAATACAGATGGTATAACAAAAGTTTTAGTACTGCCTGCCTCAGCTAAAAACGCCGGGGAAGAAGGATCCCAAGCGGTATAACCTCTAGCTTCAAAAGTAGAGCGCATACCACCGGATGGGAATGATGACGCATCCGGTTCAGACTGAATTAACTGCTTCGCGGAAAAACGTTCAACAATTTCACCTGATTTGTCATAAGAGATGAACGCATCATGTTTTTCAGCTGTCCCGCCTCTCTGAGGTTGAAACCAATGGGTAAAATGAGTCGCCCCATTTTCAATTGCCCATTCTTTCATTGCATGGGCAACATCACCGGCAATAGATTGATCTAAAGGCTCTCCTCCATCTATTGTAGCTAATAATTTCGAATAAACATCTTTGTTTAATTTTTGCTGCATCACATTTTTATTAAAAGTTAATTCACCAAAATATTCTGTAATTTTTTTCATTATCTACCTCCTTTAAATCCCATAAACCCTATATAATTACTTTACAATTCTATATCAAATTCAAAAAAATACCAATCATTTTCGCAACAAAAAAAAAGGTACTCGAAAACAGTTTTCTGTTTTTGAACACCTTTGTCCTTCTTACTTAAATTTTAAACAGCACAACATCGTCTGCTCTTAAATCAAAGTAAAATTATAATTATTTTGGTAACCTTTTAAATAAACTTTTTTAATTTAAAATTAGGTTTTACTCTTTTGGTCTATCGCACAAGCAAAATTATAATATATCTTTTTTGCGAAATAATCGTATTTAGATCTTTTTTCAAAATATCCAAGCAATATTTTCATCTTAGCCATATCATCTAAATCAATTCTATAAAAATCTAACCAGGATAAAAGCATTTCATAAGTAATCTCCGGATGAAATTGTAGGCCCCAAGCGTATTTACCTATCCTTAAAGCCTGATTCTCGCATAATAAAGATTTTGACAAATGTATTGCTTTTTGAGGGATACTAAATTTATCTTCATGCCAAAGAAACATATCAAAAATGTCATCTACTCCTCTAAACAGTAAATCATCCCTACTATATTTAGTTAACTTAATTGGATACCAACCTATTTCCGGATTTAATGTTTTTTCAATCAATCCCCCTGAAATCTTTGCCATTAACTGACTGCCAAAACATATACCCAAAACAGGAATATCTTTTTTTAAAACATTTTTCAAAAAAGCCTCTTCAACTTCCAAAAATGGATAAATGTCGTTTTCATAGACATTCATCGGACCTCCTAATGAAACTACAGCTTCACATAAATGCAAAGGAGGTAACTCTTCGCCTTTATGCAAATTTATAGTTTTAACTTTCCAATCTGTTTGCGCGAAAAATTCTCCAAGGGTGCCCGGACCTTCGATATCAATATGTTTTATAAACAAAATCATAATTCAAAAAACCCCTTAAGATACACAAAATAATTTCTCTAATTTTTATTTATTCAAAAAGGTGTCCCAAAACAACTCTCTGTTTTTAGAACACCTTTGTCCTTTTCATACTTAATTTTTAAAGTACAACTCTGTACCTTCACAAATAAAAGTAGAATTTGAATAAGCTTGGTAACCCTACTCTATAAAACAAATCACTACACCTAATAAATGCATAAATCTAATTTAATAACTTCCGAAACTAAAACTATTAATTCCTTAGCCTATTGCTTTTGCTCCTCTTTCCCCGGTTCTAATCCTTACGCACTCCGGCAAGTTCAATACAAAAATCTTTCCATCTCCGATTTTTCCTGTTCTCGCTCCTTCTATAATTGCATCTATCGTAGACTTTAAATATTCTTCGTTTACGGCTATTTCAATTTTTACCTTTTTAAGTAAATTTACTTGATGTATTACCCCCCTATAGGTTTCAGTATAACCTTTTTGCTGACCGCAACCTAAGGCATTTGTAACGGTCATTTTATGTATTTTGGCATCATAAAGTGCTTTTTTTACATCTCCTAATTTATGAGACTGTATCATTGCTATAACTAGTTTCATCTTTCACCTCCAATATTAGTGCCTACCCGTCTTTTGCCGTAAGCTACCCAGTAGACGAGCAAGCTAAAAATGGGTAATGGAAAATCTCTCCCTATTTACTTTTTACAACAATTCAACAATTTTATAATTAATCATTTGTTTAATTAATTGAGTAAAAATAAATTCTAAAAAATATCCTCTTAATTACCGAGGATTTACCCTATTCTTTCAAAATAAAAAATATCTTTATGTCATTGACAGCTTATCTGCAGGCCCGCAACTTAACAATTTCCCATTACCTATTCGTTCATGATTTTTATAATTTATTCTTATATTAGAAACTAAACGTTGCTTAATTATATCTTTTTTACTAAAATATCACACTTTCAAACTGGTAAAACTTTTTTTCCTATTCCTATTTTTTAACAATATTATTTCCATAAGCCTCACGAAAAACAAAAGTTATACTAAATTTGGATATCGATCAAAAAACCTTCAAACATATACTTACTCATTATTGATTGCACCCGTCGAAATCAGATACATTTACTTATCCTATTGCAGTATACGTGATAATAACGCCTTTTAAAACAATCTGCTATTTAACTTTAAAAAATACTGATTTTCAATTTTAACAAACTAAATTGAAAGTTTTTCCTGTATATACTTAGCATACATACGGTTTATTCTTCCAGTCTTAAACCATCTCTCAAGTGTAGCGATTTGAATATCAAGTTTTTTTGATAATTCATAAAGTGTATATCCGCCACTTTCTTTCAATTTTCTAAGATTATTTATTAATTCTCTATTTTCCATAACTATTTTTTTCTTTATCCCCCAAATCTTCCTTGTTTATTCAATTAAAATAACAGTAAAACCTATTCCCGAGTTCTCCTATTTTAAATAAAAAATAAAATTATTTAGATATAAAAAAAATATTAACCAATTTAAAAATTAACCAACTGCTTTAAAACCTCTTTCCCCGGTTCTAATTCTTACGCACTCCGGTAAGTCTAATACAAAAATTTTTCCGTCTCCGATTTTATCCATTTTAGCGCCTTTTATAATCGCCGCTATAGTAACTTCCAAATAATTTTCATTTACAGCAATTTCAAGTTTTACCTTTTTAAGAAGATTTACTTCATGAATTACACCGCGATAAGTTTCAGTAAAGCCTTTTTGCTGGCCGCATCCTAATGCATTGGTGACAGTCATTTTATGTATTCCAGCATCAAAAAGTGTTTTTTTTACATCTGTTAATTTATGTGGTTGAATCATTGCTATTACTAGTCTCATATTAATACCTCCTTTTTAGAACCTGCCCGCAGTCCGTTTGGTCCGGGTGAACACAAACGGACTGTTCGAGCAAGTTGTGAAGATGGGAATGGATTAATGGGATCCCTTTTTTCTATATTTTTATTGCGTAGTAAACACTTGAAACCCAGAATACGATTCCATTCCGTGCTCACCAATATCCAGACCTTTTAACTCTTCTTCTTCAGATACTCTCAAACCTATTGTCATTTTCATAATTTTAAACACCACAAAAGCTGCTCCGAAAACCCAAACAAATACACTAATTACCCCAATCAACTGGGTTACAAATAAACTTAATCCACCGCCAAAAAACAATCCGTTAACATCACCAACACCGCTTGAATTCCCATATGAACTTTGAGCAAACAAACCAACTGCAAGTGTTCCAAATGCACCGCAAACTCCGTGCACCGATATAGCACCAACCGGATCATCAACTCGTAATACTTTATCTATAAACTCAACACTTAAAACCACTAATATTCCTGCTATCGCACCGATAATTATCGCGCTTAAAGGCGATACAACTGCACAACCAGCCGTAATCGCGACTAATCCAGCTAAAGCGCCATTTAAAGCCATACTTGTATCTGGCTTTCCAAACCTTTTCCAAGCCGTAAACATAGCAGTAATTGCCGCTGCTGCTGCTGATAAATTAGTAGTTACAGCTATAGTAGCAATACTAAGATTAGTCCCTGATGTTGTACTTCCAGCATTAAAACCAAACCAAGCAAACCAAAGGATAAATACACCCAAAGAAGCTAAAGGGATATTATGTCCAGGGATAGCATTAGAACTTCCATCTTTATTATATTTCCCCAATCTCGGCCCAAGTAAAATAGCACCAGCTAAAGCTGCCCAACCTCCAACTGAATGAACTACAGTAGATCCGGCAAAATCAACCATTCCTTTTGATGCCAACCAGCCGCCGCCCCAAATCCAATGACCGACAACCGGATATATCAAGGCTGTAATAAAAACACTATATAAGAGATAACTGGTAAATTTTGTTCTCTCTGCCATAGAACCGGAAACAATAGTTGCAGCTGTTGCAGCAAATACAGCTTGAAATATCCAAAAAGCAAATTGCCACAACCCTTCATTTGTCCCGGGATTTGCTTCACTTAAAAAGAATCCGGTTGTCCCGAATAATCCTGACGCAGAAGTGCCAAACATTATGCCGAATCCCACTAACCAAAAAGCTATAGAGCCAATACTAAAATCCATAAGGTTCTTCATCATTATATTTGCGGCATTTTTTGCTCTGGTAAACCCGGCTTCAACCATAGCAAATCCAGCCTGCATGAAAAAAACTAAAAATGCCGCAAGTAGAGTCCATACTGTATCAATTGCAACTGCATTTGAATCCACAGTATTTTCAGCAAAAGCAAACCCTACCAAAGCGATACTAATCATAGGGATTAGCATTAATGCTTTCATAGATATTCCTTTTATTTTTTTAAACATAAAATTACCTCCTTAACCTTTTCAAATTTAAAATGAGTAAGCTATGCTGATGCCCGAATAAAACCTATCATACTGATTTCCATCTGCTGAATCCTCTAAATCATTATAAGGTATAGAATAATTCAATGATGGCGAAATTGTTATATTATCTTTTAAAGGTATGGTCAATCCGCATGACAAACCTAAATCATACCCGCTAGTTCCGGCAATAAACAATTTTCTGTTATACCCAAAGTGAGCGCCTAAATCTAAGGTTACGTCCGGTTCATCAAATAAAATATAGCTATATGAAGAATCCAAAGAGATATAATTTCCTAAACCTCCTCCTTTATTTTGATTACCGTAGTCGCGATAAAAGGTAAGACTTGTTTCTATAGGTAAATCCAATACCGGAATTTTAGAGAACCCTAAACCAACATAAAATTCTTTACTATATGTATTTGCAGACGGAAAATCATAATAAGTATTTCCTACAGATACACTTACAAGATCATTTAAAGACAAAGTATAATCTAAAACATAATCAATTTCATCAGACTCAGTAGATCCAGAATTATTACTTGCGTCCCAACTGCTCCAAAAACTATAGGTAAACCCTGCAACACTAACACTTATTCCCGGCTGAAAAACCGGGTCTCTGTCCAATATAAATCCTCTCCATACATAATCGGTATAAAAATCTAAAGTCCCGGAAATTTCAATATCAAAATCAAGTTGATCAAGAATTCCTTCAGCTTTTACATCCTTTATTGAAAATGACAAGAAAAAATTTAAAATCACCACTGCAACTACCAAAACAAAGCCCCTAGCGCTACCTTTTTTCATATTGCCCTCCTTTTTTTAAAAAATCCCTTTTTCACCTTTTTCATTTGTTCGTATACGAATACACTCTTCTATCGGAAAAACAATGATTTTCCCACTGCCTATACTTTCGTCCTTGCAAGATTTCAATATACAATTTACTATTTCCTCTAAATGGTCATCAGCACAATAAATCTCAATCTTTGTTTTGGGTAAAAATAGATAATTAGGCGGTCTTGTAGTTTGACTACCGAATCCCTTTACTTCAGATACGGTCATCCCACCTATACCAGCAAGCAGTAAAGCATCTGATAAATCTTTTAATTTTTCCTGCCTTATTATGCATTCAATCTTTTTCATAATTACCTCCTAAATATAATAAAAAAAGCGACTTAATTCCCCTAGGGGATTCAAGACGCTCATCGTCAAAATACTTACTTTGTAATAAAA
>JAUVUO010000220.1 GCA_030601015.1 Candidatus Omnitrophota bacterium
TTTAGGCAATTATAGTAATATCGTGCAAATGGTTTGTGATAGTATTATTGAGGGTTATAAAATCATTAGTTGATAGGGATACAGCTTGAATCATGGCGGTGTTGCGAAATAAGCTAAAAGTTTCATTGTGCGAATCCGGAAAGTCAATAAAATTAATAGTTCTGGATTGTCCGATTGATCCTCCGATCAAGTCGGAGGAGGACAATGACAAAAGGGTATTTTGCAGCAGTGCCATATAGCGGTTTATTATTATAAAAAAGCGATAGAGTTAGACCCTAAATTGCAGGAAGCTTATTTTGGATTATTCATTGCCTACAGGATAATTTTAATACTATAAAAATAAATAAAATCATAACAATTCGCTTCAGCGGATTTTTTCCGCGGCTTTGCCGCACCAAAAGCAGGTGCGTTAAAAGGAACGGTGACCTTTTCTAACAAAACTCTTTAATTTACGAGGTAATTTTCTATCGACTAAATTACTTTTCTAAACGTATATTTTTGTTATAATCTTTTAAACGGAGAACTTACCGTGAAACGGATAAAGAGAATAAATGATAAAATATATCTTGTTCCCGAAAATAAGGATTTTAATTCTACGGAAGTTACTGAAGATATGGGGTTTGAAGTTTGGGGGGTTGTAACCCAAGTTATACATTCTGTGTAAAAAAAGAAAAGAAGAAGAAGGAAAAAATATAGAAAAAATAATAAAATATTGAAAAATACCCCACCCACCCCTGTCATCCCGTCGAATAACGGGATCTCGGGAATGACCCCACCCCTGTCATCCCGGCGCATGCCGGGATCTCAGAAGAAGAGTTGATTGAATTATTTAGAGTTTAGGATTTAGTATTTTGTTTAATATTTTAACATTATGAAAAGTATTTTTGCTTTGGCCGATTGTAATAATTTTTATGTTTCTTGTGAAAGGGTATTTAATCCGGGCTTAAATAGTCGGCCGGTAATTGTGCTTTCTAATAATGATGGTTGTGTTGTTTCCAGGTCAAATGAAACAAAAGTTTTGGGGATTCATATGGGTGCCCCGGTTTTTCAGTGTCGGGATTTAATCAGAAAACATAATGTATGGTGAAATCATGGAGAATGCGGCAAAACAGTAAGTCTCCGGCTTTTACTACTAAATGGGAAGATATACCTTTAGTGAAGGCATCTTATACTTATTTGAAGGATTCCTGTCAAAATTGAATTTAATAAATAACGAGGTTTTGTGATTAGTAATAAAAAAAGTTTAGATTTTAATGAGAAATTCAGTGCGGCTTATGATTTAATGGAAAATAGTCAAAAAAACGTTTTTGTTACCGGTAAGGCCGGAACAGGAAAGTCCACGCTGCTTCAGTATTTTAGAGATAAGACTTTTAAAAATATAGTTGTTTTGGCTCCGACCGGTGTAGCTGCTGTTAATATTAAAGGGCAAACTATACATTCGTTTTTCATGTTTAAGCCGGATATAACTCCGGAGGGTGTACGTAATATTAAAATTCGTAAAACAAAAAGAGAAGTTTATAAAGAAATTGATGCAATAATTATTGATGAGATTTCTATGGTTCGGTCAGATTTGCTTGATTGTGTGGATACTTTTATGAGATTGTACGGACCAAAGAATAATTTATCTTTTGGCGGAGTACAAATGATATTTATCGGGGATTTATATCAACTTCCTCCGGTAGTTACCAGATTAGATGAAAGGATTTTTAGAGATGTTTATAAAAGCCCTTTTTTCTTTGACGCGAAAGTTTTTAAAACATTTGATATGGATTTGGTTGAGTTAGAAAAAGTTTATCGTCAAAAAGATGGGGAATTTCTTAAAATTTTAAATCGGATTAGGAATAAAACAATTAATCAGGAAGATTTGAGAATTTTAAATAAAAGAGTTTTAGCGGATTTTAAGCCAAACAGTAGAGAAATATATATATATTTAACTACCACAAACAAAAAGGCGGATAATATAAATCAAGAAAAATTAGCGGAACTAAAGACAACAAGTTTTAATTATAAAGGGCAGATGTCGGGAAGTTTTGGTTTAAAAAACTTACCGACATATCAATTCCTGAATTTAAAAATAGGGGCACAAGTTATGCTTTTGAATAATGACTCTGCCGGACGATGGATTAACGGCAGTTTGGGGGAAGTTGTATCTTTTGCTCAGAATGAAAAAGTTGAAGATATTATTAATATAAAACTTTCAAATGGAAAAGTCGTTAAAGTTACTCTTTTTAGTTGGGAAATGTTTAAATTTAATTACAATGAATTGACTAAAGTTATCGAATCCGAATCTGTTGGCTCATTTACTCAATATCCTGTAAAATTAGCTTGGGCAATAACGATTCATAAAAGTCAGGGGAAGACTTTTTCTAAAGTAATATTGGATATTGGGTGGGGAACTTTTTCGCATGGTCAAGTTTATGTTGCTCTTAGCAGATGTATAAATAGTGAAGGCCTTATTCTAAAACAGGAAATCAAAAGAAAACATATTATTTTAGACTGGCGTATCCTTGAATTTAATATTAAAAATAAATGTAAAATTTCCGAAAAAATTTGTCCTTTTGATGAAAAAAAACAAATTATAGCGGATGCAATATCTCGAGGGGATGAAGTTGATATTGTATATGAAAATTCTAAGGGCAAAAAGTGTCAAAGATTAATTCGACCGAGATATTTGGGAGAAATGAATTATTTTGGTAAGACGTATTTAGGGGTAGAAGGTTATTGCTGCTTGAAATGTCAGAATCGTGCTTTTCGTTTAGATAGAATCTTAGCTGTAAAAGAAAAAGTTACTGGTAAAAGTTTCGGAATGTGGTAGCCTTTTACCTAGAGGAAAAAGAAAAA
>JAUVUO010000166.1 GCA_030601015.1 Candidatus Omnitrophota bacterium
GATTAATATAATTTTCACCAATTATTTTTATTCCGGAACTTATAGCCTCTCTTATTTCATCAACACTTCTTTCCTTCACCGTGGCAACTATTTCTACTCCAGGCGGCAAATTTCTAAAAATATTTTTTATATTTTCTTTAATCATTAATCACAAAATATTTATTTTTTCCTCTACCGGATTTTTTTATTAATTTTTTATCTAACAAAGTATTCAATTGTTTAATCACTTCTTCCGAAACAATATTCAATGCCTCACTTAAATCTTTTAACGTCCCAGGCCTAACTCTCAAAAACCTTAGAATAGATTCTTCTTCCGAACAAAAGTTATCTCCTCTTTCTTTTTTCTTTTTATACTCAGAGACTATCTCTGTGCCCCCCATTATTATATTTTTAATTTTATTTAGCTTAACCATATTGGGTATTGATATATCTATTCCTGCAGGCCTCACCGGAATATTTAATTGAACCTTATCAGGCTTCAATTCTTTAACAATTTCCCTGAACTTATCCGCTTCTTGCGCATTACAATTAAATCCTTCCATAAGCATTATTTCAAGCCAAATCTCACCCCTAAACTCTTTCCTCAATTTGAATAAGCCATCCAAAATCTTAACAAAACTTACTTTTTTATGAGGCCTGTTTATTTTATTAAAAATTTCCGGAGTAGCGGCGTCTAAAGAAGGAATAATTAAATCTGCCTGTTGTAACTCGTTTCTTACCGTTTTTCTATATAAAAGCGAAGAATTTGTAATAACACATACCGGATACTTATTATGAGTTGCTTTCTTTAATCTGCTTATGATTTTATCTAAATCTTTATGTAATGTCGGTTCACCGGAACCGGCAATCGTTATATAATCAATATTGGGATAATCCTTAATTTTTTGTCTAATCTCTATGGACATCTTGTTTAAGTCAACAAAAGAAAAACGCCTCATAACTTGTTTCGTTGTCCTTCCTAATTGGCAATACAAACAATTAAAAGAACACACTTTTTTAGGCAATAAATCTAACCCCAGAGATAACCCTAACCTTCTTGACGGAACCGGTCCGTAAAAATAACTCATTTCAATGAATTCCTTAAAAACTATTTTTTGAAATTACCAATAAATCCTTCAACTTTCCATTGATAAATTATTTATTAAAATTTAACTCTTATCATTTCCCTGGGTTTATACAGGATTAAACAGTCTTAATATTATCTAGTTTGCCGCAAGCCGTAAGGAGCTTGTATTCTTAAGACATATATTATCAATCTCCATGACTAGAATTTTCTTTTTAGAATTACCCATGTAAACTAAATTATTTTTACTTTAATATTGAGACAACGGGCATAAACAAAGAGTCTTCCCTCCGTAAAGGATTAAAATTATCGGTTTATCAATTTTCAGATACTCTCTCATTTAACTGATCCAATCTATCAGAAAAATATCCTCCTGTATATCCATCCAGCATTGCTGTAAGTTCTTTTAACCGTAATCCTTTTTCAAAAGATTTTTCTACTTCAGAATCAGCATCATTTATCTCTTTTTTCAATCTCAATCTCTCAAAATAGACCCTATTAATCTCATCAAGTATATCCAGTCTTAATTGAGTATTAAGCCTGACTCTTGTATCAATGTCGTCCTCATAATCATTCCACAACAAATCTCCCAAATCCCAAGAAAAAGAAACGCCCCAATCCCGAGGCCCTACAAAAGATTTTCCGTTATAAGTACTAGTCCCGGCAGTTCCATAAATTGTCTTATCATAGTCTAAATCCACTTTTGGAAATAATCCCCTATATTTCAACAATTTTCTCCATTTCTCCATCTTCTCAGGATGCACCTGATTATACCTCATCACTCGTTCATGAACGTCTCGAATAGAAGGTTCTTTATTTAAAATTGCTATGAGCGTATTCTTTTTCTGAAAAGACGTAAAATGATATTTTTTAAACAACCCTTTCTTAGTAGCTAAATATATCTCTCCACGCGGAGTAAATCTTACCCAATATATATAAGAAGAATTAAGTCCTTCAAATATTTCTTTAGATTTTTTTTTAATAGTATCAATTTCAAAAAACCCTTTATTAGAACCTAAATAAAGAGTGTTCTTCTGTAATTCCGTCTGTTCTAAAGAATTAATCTCTAAATTGTTTAAACCTGTTATGTATAATTTTTTCCAATTAATTCCTGAATCTTTTGAAACAAATAATCCTCTATTTGTTCCCAACCAGATTTCATTACTGTTAAAAACATTAATTTTAATGATCTTAGGGATCAAACCGGCACGGTCATCTCCTTCTTCCTGTCTTAGAACAAAAACCCTATTAAGAGTATCATTTGCTAACAAAATATAAACTCCTTTATCTGAAGCGATTAATACTCTATCATTTTTAAAATCTGACTCTATCCAAAAAATAATATTTTCTCTTAAACTTTTTAATTTACTCCAATTCAATAAATCTTCCGCGGAATAATATATCCCTCCACTTGTTCCAATAAAAATTTTCCCTTTATGTTTTACTGCTGTATATATTTCTTGATTATCAAAAGATGAATATATTTTTTCTAATTTATCCCTAAATTTATATAAATGTCTCGTTGTTACTATAAATAAAACATCTGATAAATATGAGTCAAAAAATATATGCTGTATCTCTTCATCTTTAAACACTGCAATTTTTTGAAAACTTTCAGCATTATCTTTACTTTTAAATAAAGAATTCTTGGAAGCAGCGTACAAAAAAGAAGAATCAAACTTTGAAATAGCTATTCTTTTAAAATGAGAATCTTCTAAACCATAAATTTGATTAAAAACAGGAAAAGTTTCATGAAATGTTATGAGCAGGATAAAAGAGATACAAACTACTACCTTTTTCATTATTCAAACATAATTTTAAACTTAAAAACGCGGAATAAATATTAATATTGCAATAAAATATTAATTATCACAAGATCTGTGACTTAAAACAAAATAAAAAGTGGCGAGGAAGGGAATTGAACCCCTGACGCAGGGATTTTCAGTCCCTCGCTCTACCAACTGAGCTACCTCGCCATCTTTAACAATTATATGTTATTTTCAAAATATAAAAATTATAACATAGAGACTATTTTAGGCAAGATATTTTATTTATAAAAAATTCCCTCATTATTATCATAAGTATAACTTTTACCTCCTGGGCCGATATAATTATTTGCATTTATTTTTTGCCAGCCTGAAGATTTTAATCCTTCATCCCTTAAAACATTGAAAAAAAAAGGATTATCTTTCGAAGAATAAGTACCATCTATAACGTCATCTAAACTTACAGGATAAAGAGGTGTCCTTTTTTGAAGATGAGACTCTGTATAATAAATTTTAAGACCCGAATTTATCAGATTAATATTAAATTCATCTCTAACATTTCTAGCTTCATTCGCTAAATCAATAACCCGAGCTACAGCAATCGCACCTAAAATAGCTACTATAGTAATAATTATTATTAGTTCCAATAAAGTAAAAGATTTCGTTCTCTTATAAACCATTGGTATTTTGATGATTAACAAATTTTCTTGTAATCAAAACAATAACTAAGTATTTACTTACTTACTTTAAATCCTGTGATGGCCTGATTCCACTATCAGTATCCATCATTTTAATAACTTTATTTAAGGACTCTGCGATTTCTTTAAACTCATCATGTTTACGAAAAGATATCGGCGGAGGAACGTCTTTACCCAGGGCCATAATATCTAAATATCGTTTAACTCTATAAATTGGCCCGGCAATCCGATGAGAATAAATAACTGCCAATATCATTACAAAAAATAAAACAAAAAACAAGACAAAAAGAATTTGAAGACGGTTATTATCCCATTCCGCCATGTTGGTCAAGTATAGTCCCTGCATACTTCTACGAAAAGACAACAACTCTATCTTTAACGTTAATATTTTCTCTAAAACATCCCTAGGCTGGCTCTGCACCTGAAGTTCATTAAGCATTTGGCCATATGAGTCAATCCGATTTAGTATTATTTCTGACCGTTGAATCATATTTTCACCGGTTTTAACTAAAACCAAAATACAAAAAACACTTACAATTAAA
>JAUVUO010000221.1 GCA_030601015.1 Candidatus Omnitrophota bacterium
AAATGGTATTTGATAAATATTATTTGGTAATTAATAAATTGTTAAAAGGAGGAAATACAAATGCTTAAGATCAGATTAAGACGGCCGGGTAAATCCGTAAAAGGAAGGGTACATTATAAGATTGTAATTGTTGAGGCTAAATCCCCAAGAGAATCAAAGTTTGTCGCTCAAATTGGTTTTTATAATCCAATTAACAAACTTTTACAAATAGAGATATCCGAATATGAATCCTGGATTAAGAAAGGAGCAAAGCCTACAGAAACAGTGGCTGCTCTTTTTAAAAAGTATAAAAAAGAAATGAAATCCAAAGAGGCCATTGAGGCAAAAGTATCAGAAAGTTAGGTTAAAGACAGGGGAAATAATGCTGTGCAAAATGGTATTAAAAAATTTTAGTTTGTGTAACAATATATAATTATATTTTTAAATAAGAAGGAGAGATAAATGCCGCCAAATACAGGAGCTTCAGCAATTTATCAGATGATGCCGATAATTTTTATTTTTATAATGGCTTATTTTTTTATTTTCAAACCGCAGAAAGAAAAACAGAAAGAACATCAGAATATGATTAGTAATCTGAAAAAAAATGATGAAGTTGTGACTAACGGTGGAATTCATGGAACAGTGGTAGGAGTAAAAGATAAGACATTTATTCTAAGGGCAGATGAAAATACAAAATTAGAAGTTGATAAAAATGCGATATCTTATGTGAAGAAGGTGAGGTAATGATAAAAAAAGCAGATTTAAAATTAAGAATTTTTATTATTTTAGGGTTGGCAATTTGGAGTTTTTTTTATGTTTTCCCTTTTAAAAAGAATATAAATTTAGGTTTAGATTTGCAGGGTGGTATGTATATATTGCTTAAAGCAGATACTTCTTCTGTGGATTTCTCAGAAAGTTCTAAAAGCAGCGCGGTAAATGCCGCGGTAGAAAAGATAAGAAATAGAATTGATGCTTATGGAGTTAAAGAAACTTCTATTCAAGTGCAAGGTGACGATTCTATTTTAGTTCAAGTTCCTGGAGTAGTGGATAGGGAGATAATCGAAACATTGAAAGAAGTAGGAAAACTTGAATTTAAAATTGTTGAAAATGATGGTGAAAAAATATCATTAGCGATAAAAGGAGATGTCCCTGATGGATATGAACTCCTTGAATTGGAAAAAAAGAGTATATTGCTTCATAAAGAAGCGGTTATAGTAGGGGCAGATTTAGCTGAAGGGTCAGTAGGTTTTGATACTTATGGTATCGCGGAAGTTAGGCTTCAATTCACCGGGGTAGGCGCAAAGAAGTTTGCTAAGGTAACGGAAGAGAATGTTGGGAAACAATTAGCCATTGTTCTTGACGGTAAAGTGATGAGTGCTCCTCAGATACGTGAAGCTATAGCTAGCGGCCAGGCCCAAATATCCGGAAATTTTACTTTAGAAGAAGCTAGGATGTTGACATCGGTCTTAAATTCAGGGGCGCTTCCTGTTCCTCTTTCTGTAGTGGAAGAAAGAAGTGTAGGCCCTCTTTTAGGTTCTGATTCAATAAAAAGAGGTGTTAATTCCATAATTTTGGGTGCGTCTTTAGTTGTAGGGTTTGTTTTAATTTATTATTTTTTAGGCGGTATTATCGCGGTAGTTTGTCTTGGTTTAAATTTAATATTTGTTCTTGCAGGGTTACATCTATTTAAGGGGACATTAACTTTACCCGGAATTGCCGGCATGATTTTGACTTTAGGTATGTCTGTGGACGCGAATGTTTTGATATTTGAAAGGATAAGAGAAGAATTGAAATTTAATAAACCTTTATCTTTAGCGGTAAAAAACGGTTTTAATCAGGCCAAACGAACAATTTTTGATGCTAATATTACTACTTTAATTGCGGCGGTTTTTCTTTTTATTTATGGAACCGGCCCGATAAAAGGTTTCGCGACAACTCTTTCATTGGGGATAGTCTCGAGTTTTTTTACGGCTATATATGTAGGAAGAACTTTTTTTACTTTGATTTTGAATACTAAATTGCAAAAGTTCCCTATGCTATCTTTTGTTAAATCGCCGAAAATAAATTTTGTTAAATTTAAAACTTTTTGTATTATAATTTCAGTGACAATAGTTCTTGCGGGAATTTTTAACTTTTATTCCAAAGGTGAGGCCAGTTACGGTATAGATTTTAAAGGAGGCCAAATTCTTGAATATAAAATTAGTCCTTTTGTAAATGTTGAAAGTTTGAGAGATAAATTATCTAAGGAAGGTTTTGATGGTTTGATTATTCAGGAATTCAAGGATATTGAAGGCGGGGTGATGGTAAAAAGCACGGACGATGTAGCTTTAAAATTGAAACAAACACTTGATAAAAATTTTGATAAGATAGAAGAACTTAAAGTGACTACTGTTGGCCCGGCTGTAGGGAAAATTTTAAAGAAAAAGGCATATCTGGCAATGTTACTTTCTTTAATAGGAATACTTATTTATGTAGGTTTCCGATTTCATCATTTCGATTTTGCTTTCGCGGCGGTAATTGCTTTGTTTCACGATATTTTTATAAGCTTAGGGTTCCTTTCTTTTTTTGGGTTTGAAATTAATCTATTAACTGTTACGGCCTTGTTAACTATCGCCGGTTATTCAATAAATGATACAATTGTTATCTATGACCGTATAAGAGAAATTTCACCGCGCATGAGCAAATCATCTTTAGGCCAAATAATCAATACAGCTATAAATGCCACACTTTCACGAACGATAATCACATCATTGACTACTCTTGGAGTTGTTGCATCGATTTATATTTTAGGGGGAGAAGCTTTAAAAGGTTTTTCATTCGCGCTTTTAGTAGGTATTGTAGCCGGAACTTATTCATCG
>JAUVUO010000056.1 GCA_030601015.1 Candidatus Omnitrophota bacterium
CTATTTATTTTTCTCATTAACCCTTTTAACACTTTCGATGGGCCAACTTCATAGAAACAATTTACTCCTTTTCCTATCATAAATTCCACACAATCTTTCCATAATACCGGTGAAACTAATTGTTCCAATAAATTAAATTTGATTTCTTCATTTTTTGTATGTGCCTTGCCGGTAAAATTACTTACAATAGGGATTTTTGCGTCATTAAATACCATACCTTCCATAACTTTACTCAAAGCCTCTTTAGCCTCGGACATAAAAGGTGAATGAAAACCGCCGCTAACTTCGAGTTCGATAACTCTTGCCTTTTCCGCGGATAATACGTTCTTTATTTTATCCTTATCATCTATGCTTAAAGATACGACTATTTGTTTAGATGAATTTAAATTTGATATATAAAAACCTTCTTTTTGGGCCATATCTTTTAAAATATCTTTTTCAATGTTCATAACCGCGAACATTGTAGAAGGATTATTCAAAGCGGCCTTGCGCATAGCCAGCCCCCGTTCCCGCACCAGAATAACTAAATCTTTTAAAGAAAGAACTTCCGATGCATGCAAACAACTATATTCTCCTAAACTTAATCCGGACAAATAATCTATACCTACTTTTTTATCTTTAAACAATTCAAAGGAAGCTACACTTACAGCTAAAATAGCTAACTGCTGAATTGCTGTATCTTTAAGTTCGGAACCTTGGCCTGTAAAACATTTTTCAGATAAATTAATCCCTAAAATACCATCTATCGTAGAAAAAATATCTTTAGCTTTAGCATAGTTATCATATAAACTTTTACCCATTCCTATATATTGAGCACCTTGTCCCGGAAAAATTATTGAATTCATGACTTCCTTTTATTTATGTTTATACCCATTTAATAACACAACTACCCCAAACCAAGCCTCCGCCAAAGGCATCAACAACAACTATATCTCCGGAGTTTATTTTGTTTTCTTCAACCGCTTCACATAAAGCAACCGCGCTGGAAGCTGAAGACATATTCCCATAACGCTCAACATTGATATAAACATTGTCAAAAGAAAGGCCTAATCTTTTTACTACAGCATCAATTATTCGTTTATTTGCCTGATGAGGAATTAACATATCTACGTCTGAGTTTGTTAACCCCGCCTTTTTTAATGAATTTTCTGCTGTTTGAGTCATAGCTCTTACTGCTAAACGAAACAAATCAGTTCCTTTCATTTTTATCGTATGAAGGCGTTGGGTCACTGTCTCTAGGGATGCCGGCATCCTTGATCCTCCGGCAGGTAAGCTTAAAACTTCCGATTCAGAACCATCAGCACCTAAGTCCGCGCTAAGAAAACCTTGTTTAGAACTTTGAGTCAATACAGCTGCTCCAGCACCGTCTCCAAACAAAATGCATGTTGACCGATCCTGCCAATCTGTAATTGTTGTGAGTACTTCACTTCCGACAACTAATATATTTTTATACAACCCGCCTTGGATAAACTGCCAGGCAGTAGTTAAACCATAAACAAATCCCGCGCAAGCAGCAGAAATGTCCAAACACCCGGCTTTTCTTGCTTTTAAATAATTTTGAAGATAACACGCTGTGGAAGGAAACATTGTGTCAGGTGTAATGGTAGCAACTATTATTAAATCCAAGTCTTGCGGATTTATTCCGGCTTTTTTTAACGCTATCTTAGAAGCTTTATAAGCAAGGCTGGATGTCCCTTCATGTTCCTTCAGTATCCGCCGTTCTTTTATCCCGGTACGGCCCCTTATCCACTCATCATTTGTATCAACTTTTTTTTCTAAATCAGCGTTTGTAACTATATCAGGCGGTAAATATTTCCCTAACCCCACTATCTTGGCATATGTCATTAATTCTCCTACTAATGCTCTTGGTCAAATCTCTATTTAACTCACGAACAGCCGCCTTAACCGCATTTTTTACTGCTAAACTGTTAGAACGGCCATGTCCGATAATAACGATTCCATCAACCCCCAAAAGCGGTGCTCCCCCGTATTCAGCATAATTGATTGAACGTTTAAACTCTAAAAGATTTTTCTTTGATAAAAATAAACCAACTTTGCCTATAAAATTTTTTTTCATTGCTTCAATAAAAGATTTAGCAATTATTTCAGCGCTTCCTTCGGCGACTTTTAACGCGATATTACCAACAAAACCATCGCAGACGATACAATCACAATTCCCTGAAAGTAATTCTTTTGCTTCCAAATTACCGATAAAGTTTAAAGGAGCTACTGTGAAAAGTTTATGAACTTTTTTTAAAACGCCTAACCCTTTTGACGCTTCCTCTCCAATATTTAGAAGTCCTACTGACGGATTTTTTTTATTTAAACATAATTCGTAATAAACCGATGCCATTATGCCATAATGGAAAAGATGTATCGGTTTACAATCAATATTAGCGCCTACATCTATAACAAGAGATACTCCTCTCTTTGTAGGCAGCATTAATGCTATTCCCGGGCGTTCTACTCCTTCTATTAGTCTTAATTTTATCGTTGCGGAGCAAACCACAGCTCCGGTATTACCGCATGAAACAAAAGCATCTACTTTTTTCTGTTTAAGGAGATCCATCCCAACAACAATAGATGACTTCTTTTTCTTTCGTACAGATAATAACGGAGATTCATCCATTTCAATCTTTTCAGGAGCATCAACTATAATGAAATCATTTAATGAATAGTTATGTTTATCCAGATAAGATTTAATCTCATTTTCTATACCTATTAAGACTATATCTTCATTAAATTCCTTTTTAGCTAAGACCGCACCTTCGATAATCGCGGCTGGCGCTGAATCGCCGCCCGAAACATCTATAGCAATTTTATAACTCACTAAATTTCTCCTTACTAATAATTAAAACTTTATAAAATCTTAAATTTTATAAAAATCAATATTTTAAAAAACTACTTTAACTGTCTTTTCTCTTTTTCTTTTCTTTAATCTTTATTTCCACAACTTCCCTATCCCTATAATACCCGCAAAATGGACAAACCATATGTGCTGGTTTAAGTTTCTTACATTGCATACACTTTACAAGTAACGGGCATGTCAACTTTTGATGAGTTCTCCTTTTCTTACTTCGGGATAATGAATGTTTTCTTTTTGGATGTGCCATTAATTTACCTCCTTACCTTAATTTTATATTTAAATGATTCGTTTTTAAAATACACCAAAAATATTTTTTCTATATGTCTAACCGGGTGCCTTCTTCAAATCTAATATCTTTTAAATTTTCAGAGCAGCCGCATTTTTCAAAATTCAAATTTTTTCCGCATTGAGAACATAAACCTTTACAATCCGGCATACAAAGTGGCTTCATCGGATAATTTAATAAAATTTCCTCTCTCAAATCAATATCTAAATTTAAGTATTCTCCTACTGTATCAATATTATAGGCCTTTTTAAACTCTAATTTATTGATTTTATCGGTATTAATTAAACACCGTGAACATATTATTTCAGCATGAGTAGTTAATTCACCTTGGACTAAAAGTTCTTTATAAATTCTTCGAACTTCACAATGTATACCAATATTATCAACAAATTTAACCTCAGAACTGTCTATTTCCCAAGAAACAGCAGGAATATTTTCGTCTAAGGCTATCGGTTTATCTTTTATTTGATCGACTTTTATTTTCATCTAACTTTTTTCTTAGAGCTTTTAAAGCCGAAATAGGCAAAAATTTATGTAAATCTGCTCCTAATGTAAATATTTCTTTTAGAAGTCTGGAAGAAATAAATGAATATTCAGGATGCGGCATTAAAAAAATTGTTTCTATCTTAGGTGCTAAATTTCTATTTGTTAATGCCATCTGAAACTCATATTCAAAATCAGATATCATCCTTAATCCTCGAACTATAACATTTATTTTTTTTTTTTTGGCAAAATCGACAACAAGGCCGTCAAACCCTTCAACACTTATGCTTTTGATATTTTTAGTTGATTTTTTTACTAGAGATATCCTTTCTTCATATGAAAAAAAAGTGTTTTTTATCGGATTTTTTACGACAGAAATAATAATGTTTTCGCAAAAAGTAACTGCGCGTTTTGCTATGTCAATATGTCCGTTCGTTATTGGATCAAATGTCCCGGGATAAATAGCTGATTTCAAAGTTAAGCTCCTTATTTTTATTCTTACTTTTTTAACTATTTTATAAATATGAAAGTTTATTTCTTTTTATATATCAAATTTAACGTCTGAGCATGTTTTCTCTTTAATATCAAAATAAACTTATTATTTTCTTCGATATACTCATCATTAACGCTGCAAAAAACAACTATGTACCCAGAATGTGTTAATATATCATACTCCTCTAGGGCTTGCAAGGCTTTTGTAACCATCCCGGAGGAATAAGGAGGGTCTAAAAAAATAAGGTCAAAACTCTCCTTAAACACTGAAAAATCTTGAATAGCAAAAAAACTATCCTTCAAAACAACTGTTGTATCATCTTGTAACCCTAAAACTGATATATTTTTCTTTACAAATATAATGGATTTTCTTGCTGAATCTACAAAAACAGCTTCTTTTGCTCCTCTAGATAAAGATTCTATCCCTAAAGCTCCTGACCCCGCAAACAAATCTAACACTTTTTTCCCTTCGAATTCTCCGCTTAGAATATCAAAACAAGATTTTTTTACCATTACAGATACAGGCCTAACATCCAAAGGCACAATGATATTTTTATTCTTATATTTACCGCCTATTATTTTCATAACAAATTTTCTCCTTTATTAAGACATCAGGCTTGAGACCTGAGACTTAAGACAAAAAATAAATACTAAATACAAAACACAATTATTACTGTCCGAGATTCCTGCATTCGCAGGAATGACAATTTCAGGGCATTTTCCCATTAATTGTATATTCTTTTTATCTTTTTTCCAGACTTTTATTGTTTTATTTTTATTAACGGTTTTGATATTTTATCTCCCATAGTATTCATCGTTATCCCAGGTTGCCAGGTTATCTCTGATGTATTCACGGATAATGTTTAGTGATTTTTAATTTCTGATAATATGGTTGTAATGATTACGCTGCCAGATATTATCACCGGGAGAATTGCGTATTATATTAATTTGCGTTGTAACTATAGATTTAAATCCTGCAATTACTGCCCCAATTGATTTTGATTGTGGCCAGACGAAGGGGCGACCGGTTGTTTGCCCTTTTCTTGATATTTATCATTATAATTAATACGTATAATGCCATGAATATGATTGGGCATGACAACGTATTGGTCTAATTCTATTTCATCTCGAATATTTGCTGTTTTGCCCCATTCTTTTTCAACAATTTTTCCATATTTATTTAATATTAATTCGGGCGAACAGCCGTTCCTCCTACGATATCACCAAATAAACATCTTTTATTATATGAACAAATGGTGACAAAATAGAACCCGTTATCCGAATAATTATAATTATTTAATCTATTATTTTTACGTGTTAACATTTGATTTTCACCAATTAACCATTCAACCAATTTAGTTTCCTTTAAAATATGAATCTACATATGCTCTTATACCTTTATTCTGTGTTTTTTCTAATTTAGGATCTCCTTTTATCGTCTTATAAGCAAAACTTCTTGCATCCTTTAATATTGTTAAATCTCTTAAAGGATTGGCTATTCTTAAATCAGGTAATCCGTGCTGCATTTTGCCGAAAAAATCTCCCGGGCCTCTTAATTTAAGGTCTTCTTCCGCTATAACAAATCCATCACGTATTTTTAAAATTATTTCTAACCTACTTAAAGAAAGGCCTGATAAATTATTTTTACTCAAAAGAATAAAATATGGTTGATATGTTGACCTTTGGATCCTACCTCGTAATTGATGTAACTGGGCCAACCCAAATCTTTCCGGATTTTCAACTATCATGGTAGTAGCATTCTCTATATTAACTCCTACCTCAACCACAGTCGTAGACACTAATATATCTATCTTTTTTTCTTTAAACTTTTCTATGGTCTTAAGTTTTTCCTGTCCTTTCATCTTCCCGTGAAACATCTCCACTACAAATGATGAAAATCTTTTGGAAATTTTTCCATACATTAACTTTAAAGATTTCAATTCTTCATCTTGATTCTCTTCTATTACAGGATAAATAATATATACTTGCCGTCCTTTGCTAAGCGTATCTTCTACAAAATTATAAACCCAACTTCTTTGTTTATCTTTAAGCCACATTGTTTTAGCCGGTATCCTTCCTTTAGGACTTTCCTTAATAACCGAAATATCTAAGTCTCCGTATAAAGAAAGAGCTAAGCTTCTAGGTATAGGAGTAGCACTCATAACCAGACAATGGGGATAAATTTTACCCTTTTTATAAAGCAATGCCCTTTGGGCAACTCCAAATTTATGCTGTTCATCTATAACAACCATACCTAAATTCTTAAATTTAATATTCTTTTGAATAAGTGAATGTGTTCCTACAACTATTTTAATTTTTCCTTCTTCTAAATCCTTATAGATTAATTGAATATCTTTCTTAGAAATTGAAGAAGTAATAACCCTGACAGAATCTTTAGTAAGCCCCCCATCTCCGCAAAGGATTTTTTGTAAACTTTCTTTATGCTGATAAGCAAGGACTTCCGTTGGAACCATAATTGCTGATTGATACCCATTTTTAGCACATATACCTAAAGCAAAAGCAGCTACAACGGTTTTTCCGCATCCTACATCACCTTGCAAAAGCCTGTGCATAGGGTAAGGCCGGGTCAAATCTGAAAAAATTTGAGATAAAACTTCTTTTTGAGAAGTAGTCAATTCAAAAGACAATTTTTTTTCTATTCGGTTAATTTCTTCATTATCTATTTTTAAAACAATACCTTTTTGAAGAGAATGTTTTGCTTTTCTCAAATACACTAAAATTTGCGAAAAAAACAATTCTTCAAAAATAAATCTTTCCCGGGATTTCTCAGCATCTTCCCACGATGAAGGTAAATGCATATCTTCTAAACTTTTTAGTATATTAGGCATATTCTTTTCTTTTCTAATATTATAAGGTAAAACATCTAAACAACCATCTTGAAACATCTCTATCGCTGAAAAAATAGACCTGCGAATAAATTTTTGGCTAAATTCCGGAGACAATCGATAGATACCAACAATTTTGCCCACATTCAAAGATTTCGCCTCATCAGATAAGGCATAATCAGGCGAAGACAGTTGAAGAGCCCTATTAAAAAAAGAAGATTTACCATAAACTATCAATTCTGATCCGGGTTTTATTATCTCGGCAAGGTATCCCTGGTTAAACCAATTACATTTTATAACACCGGTTTCATCTTCTAATATCAATTCAAATATAGTTTTAACTTTTTTGGACTTACCAAAGTTGGGCATCTTTTTCAAATTCACTGAGTGGACCAACCCTTTTACTAACCCAAATTCATCAATTTTAAGGTCTTTAATTTTCTTAAATACGCGTCTATCTTCATAGCGAAAAGGGAAATAATAAACAAGATCTTTCAGAGTAAATAACCCAATTTTATTAAACCCCTCTTCTCTTCTCGGGCCGACACCTTTAAGATAACGTATGGATATATCTCGTATCATAATCTTATATTATTAAATATTTATTCTGACTCCTGTGCAGGCGAACAGCCGTTCGCCCCTACGATATCACCAACTAAACATCTTTTATTATATGAACAAATGGTAACAAATTAGAACCCGTTAACCCGTAAAACCCGCTAACTATTTTCCTTTTCCTTTTTATATTCTTCTATCACTTCTTTATGGTCAAATGCCATTTTTTCCGGTA
>JAUVUO010000001.1 GCA_030601015.1 Candidatus Omnitrophota bacterium
ATTGCGAAAAAAAAACGGGTTATATTTCAAAATACTAGTTATTTTGAAAACAAAAAAAACAGGAGGGCTTCCTCGTCCTAAAAAGTATCAACTATTTTATGACGAGACACAATCTCTATATACTCAACAATATTTTCGAACTTGTTAACTCGCAAACCCGCGAACTCGAGAAACTCGTTAACCCTTTTCTCTCTCTTTCTCTATCACTCCTCCACCAAGTAATATATCTTCATGGTAAAACGCGGCGATTTGTCCCGGAGTTATTTTATCGGTTCTTTGATCTAGAGTTACTGCCAATCTATTCCCCATAAATTGCAAACCGCATCCGATTAACGGTGAATTATATCTTATACGAACTTTTATATTATTATATTTTCGAGGAGGTAAAAACCAATTTAATTCATTCACATAAAATTCATCCCGAAATAAACTATCCTTCTCTCCTACCATAATTGTATTGCTGTCACTATCAATACTTAAAACATAAAGAGGAGACTTCCACCCAATACCTAAGCCTCCGCGTTGTCCATAAGTATATTTATAGATACCTTTATGTTCACCCAAAACTTTGCCGTTGATATACTTTATTTCACCGGAATATTTATAACAATCCGCCGCATTTTCTTCTATAAATTTAGAATAATTTTTGTCTTTAACAAAACATACATCCTGACTTTCTTTTCTTTCCTTAAACATAATTCTTTCCTTTTTAGCTATTTCTTTAACCTGAGTTTTATTATAATCAGCAAGTGGAAACATCAAATGTTTTAATGCTGCAGGTTTTATTAACGCAAGAAAATATTCTTGAGATTTTTTAATATCCTTATTGGCCTTAAGATAATTGATGTCCCCTTCCTTTATCAAATTAACATAATGTCCTGTAGCTAAATTATCTATTCCAAACGATTTTATCTTCTCTAAAAATATACCGAATTTCACTAAACGATTACAATAAACACAAGGATTTGGAGTAAATCCTTTTAGATAACTTTCTATAAAATAATTTACAATTTTCTTTTTAAAAAGGGACCCAACATCTAATAAATAATGAGGAACCTTCAATTTATGACATAATCTCTGAGCTTGATATAGGCTATCTAAATCACAACAACGGTTTTGGTTTTCATTAGGATAAAATTTTAAAGTAAAACCAACAACATCCCAACCCTCTTTCTTAAGAAGATAAGCTGCAACACAAGAATCTACCCCCCCGCTCATACCAACAGCAATTTTCTTACTCATAATAGTTTATTTACCAATAATTATAAAAATATTTTATTATTTTGTTTGAGAATTATTTTTGAGGTAATCTTCTACTGCGGATTTTAATCCTTCTTCCGCTAACATAGAACAATGCATCTTTAACGGAGGGAGGCCATCCAATTTATCAGCAACATCTTTATTGGATATATTCATAGCATCTTCAATGGTTTTTCCTTTTACCATTTCTGTTAAGGCTGAAGAAGTTGCTATCGCAGCTACACAGCCGAACGTTTCAAATTTACAATCAGTAATCACATTGCTCTCAATTTTTAAGTATATCCACATAACATCCCCGCACTTAGTATTTCCAACTTTGCCTACACCATCGGGGTTTTCCATCTTCCCCATATTCCGGGGATTACGAAAATAATCTAAAACTTTATCGCTATACACACTAGACATAACTAACCATCCTTTCCAAGGCAAGTTTTGATTTTTCTATAATTTCCGGATTTAATTCTACAACATGTTGTCCTTTTTCTAAAGCATTATATAAATTTTCCAACTTAGTTTTTTTCATATTTAAACAAGTCTTGGCACTCCCTAAGGAATAAAAATGTTTCTCAGGATTTTCCTTTTTAAGCCGATAAATCAATCCCTCTTCTGTACCGATTATAAATTTTTTAGATTCAGAATCTTTGACTCTTTTTAACATACCTGCGGTAGAAAGAACAAAATCCGATTCTTCCAACACCTCCCGTAGACATTCAGGATGAGTAAGAACCTCGGCTGTTGGATAAAATTCCCTTACTACCCTTAAATCCTGAATCGAAAATTGCTCATGAACCAGACAATACCCTTGCCATAAAATTATTTCTTTTTCAGGAACATTTTTCTGAACCCACCAACCAAGATTTTTATCAGGCACAAATATAATCTTTTTTACCGGTACATTTCTAACTACATTTACAGCATTCGAAGAAGTACAACAAACATCACTTAAAGCCTTTATCTCAGCCGAACTATTAACATAACTAACTACCCAAGCATCAGGATATTTTTCTTTAAGCATTATCAAATCCTCAACCCTAATCATATCAGCCAAAGGACAACCCGCATCCACAACAGGCAGCAAAACCTTCTTTTTAGGCGAAAGTATTTTAGCTGTTTCAGCCATAAACTTAACTCCGCAAAATACAATTACATTTTCTTTCAAATCTCTGGATATCTTTGATAATTCTAAAGAATCTCCAAGATAATCAGCAATATCCTGTATTTCAGGTATCTGATAATTATGAGCCAATAAGACAGCATTCTGTTCTTTTTTTAAAACTAATATTTTTTCCCTTAATTCATCGATATCAACTTTCATATTCAACCTTATTTTTTTGCCAAAAAGGCGATATTCTTCTTAATTTTTCAATTATTAAAGGTAATACCTCTAATATCCTATCTATATCCTGTATACTATTAAACTTGCCTAAACTAAACCTTAAAGAGCTATGAGACAACTCATGAGGTATCCCCATTGATAAGAGAACATGTGATGGTTCTAATGAACCGGAAGAACAAGCCGAACCGCTTGAGACACATATCCCTTCAAAATCCAAATTTATCAAAATACTTTCACCTTCTATATATTTAAAACAAACATTTAAAGTATTATATAACCTTTTATCGGGATGTCCATTGACTTTTATATGAAGGATTACTATAAATATCTTTAGAATAAGGTGTCATTTTTGCCAATGCACGTTCATCCATTGGTGTTGTAGCATTACAATCCAAATAAATCATTTTTTCACCCTCTTTATCAAAACAGCTAAAGTCCTACTCTCAAAAACAGCTTGAACTTTATCATAAACCTCTTCCAACAAATCTTTAACAATACAATCATTGTAACGCCTACAATCAGAAAACCCTTTAACACACCCAATAACTTTACTATTAGTATCAAGTATATCAATTAATTCCGATAAAGGGATATCAGAAGCTTCACGATTCAGCATATACCCGCCGCCCGGCCCTCTTGAACTTTTCAAAATACCTGCTTTATCTAAAGGAATTATCAGCTTACGAAGATAGGATAAGGAAATATTTTCTTCTGCAGCTATTGTTTTTAATCTTCGAGGATTACCACCCCCTAACGCAAGATTTATTAAAAGTCTTAAACTATATCTTAAATTAGTTGTAAAATTAATCATAGTACACCTCTTTAGTGTACTAAACTAAACCTAAATCTCAAGATTGTCAAATATTTTTATCTATTTTTTCTCTCCATATAAAAACTTTATCTTTAGGTTTTGCAAAAGACGAAAGCTTAACTCCTCCCACTTCTCCTCGACTCAAAGAATTAACAAATATATGATTTATTTGAATATCATTAATAACAGTAAAAAAAGCCGGTGTTTTATTGCCTATACATAAAAGAGTATCCCCTTTTTTCAATAAACCATTTCTAATCCTAATTTCTGCAACTCCTATCTTTTTATAAAATTTTATAATTTCACCAAGAAAAACCTTTTCATACTTATTTTCCAATTTTGTACTTATAGATTTTTCCGGTTTGCCAAAATAAAAGCCGCTTGAAAACCCTCTATTGTATACCGAATATAGCTGCTGCTTTAAGTCTTGTTTAAGCTCCTCATTAAAATTACCATTAAAACAACTATCAATAGCTTTTCTATAAACAGAAGTGACTACCTTTGTATATTCTTGAGAACGGTTTCTTCCTTCTATCTTAAATGCCGATATCCCGGACTGAATTAACTTATCAATAAACTCTATACTGCATAAATCTTTAGGACTCAAAACATAATCCTCACCTAAAATATACTGAGATTCTTTATCTTTATCCATAATAATAAACTCTCTTCTGCAAGGTTGTATACATTCACCTCTATTGGCTGATTTTAAAAATGTATGCTCAGACAATAAACATCTGCCAGAAATACTAATACACATTGCCCCATGGATGAAAGCCTCTACTTCACAATTAACATTTTCACTCTTACATTGAGAAATTATTTGTTTTATATCCCGAAGTTCACACTCACGAGCTAAGACTATCCGTTTAACTCCTTGAGAATTATACTCTTTTAACGACAAAAAATTTGATACGCTAGCCTGAGTTGACAAATGAATTTTTAATCCTAATTTTTTAGCTAAGTGAAACACGCCCATATCCCAAAGGATTACCGCGTCAACTTCATATTTTTTAGCCTCTTCTAAAATGCTCTTAATTTTATCAACTTCTTTATCATAAACAATTACATTTAAAGCCAGATATGCTTTTTTATTCTTATTATGTAAAATTTTTATTACTTTTTTTAATTCTAAAATATCAAAGTTTGAAGCTGAATTGCGCATATTGATACCCTTAACTCCAAAATAAATACTATCTGCTCCGGATTCAATTGCACTATACAAAGCACTCCAATTACCGGCAGGAGAAACTAATTCCGGTTTTTTTATATTTTTATTATTCATGTTATTTTTTAATAAATTAAGCAGCCAATCCGCAGGAAACAAAATATATTTTTATAGGTTTATGAAAGGCCTCATTCACGGAGTCTTAGGATTAAAGACAATAATAATATATGTTAATGAGTAATCTTAATAATCTTATAATTTAATTTACCAACAGGCACTTCAACCTCGACTATATCATCCTTTTTATGACCAAGGAGAGATTTTCCAACCGGAGAGGTTACCGAAATCAATCCCTCTAAAGCATTTGCTTCATCTTGGCCTACAAGTGTATATTTAAATTCATCTTCTGTATCTAAGTCTAAGATTGTCAACTTAGCCCCTATATAAGCTTTATCTTTATCTATTTTACTATCATCTATAATTTCAACCCTACTTAATTTATCATCGAGTTCTCTAATTCTCCGTTCATTTTGAGATACAGCATCTTTAGCTGCATGATATTCCGCGTTTTCTTTTAAATCTCCAAGAGAACGAGCATGTTCCAATGCCACTGATATTTCTTTTCTTTTTACATTTTTTAAGAATTCTAATTCATCAGCTAATTTTTCATATCCTTTATTAGTTAAATAAATCCTATCCATATCACCTCCATAATTAAATCATTAATCACAAAATAATTTTTTTAATATTTTTAAAACCCCCATATTTTTATTTTACATAATAAACAAACTTTTACTCGAAAAATTCGGATCACTCGTAAGATTAACACCTAATCGTCTTAATCCAGCTTCGTCCCCGGATGTTGATATATGGGTAGTATGAACTTCACACCCTATGAGTTCTTTTAATTTATCCATTGCCAACTGCGCCGCCGGATTAGTTGTCGCGCTAATACTCATTGCTATTAAGGCTTCCTCCAAGTCTAAACTTACAGCTTTTGCCCCGGAAATTGTTCTTTTAAAGCTGGCGATAGATTCTATTATGCTTGGGGGTAATAAATGTATTTTATCCGGAATACCGGCCATTTTTTTTATCGCATTGAAAATAAGGCTGGATATAGCGTGCATTATCGAAGAATTTTTACCGGTAACTATTGTACCATCTTTCAATTCTATGGCAGCTCCGCAATAAACACCCTCATTGCCTTTTCCATTTTTGATAGCCTCTTGGCTAGCACTCCTTGCCGCTTCAACTACCTTTCTTTCACTGATTTTTATATTAAGTTCTTCCATTAAAAGTTCCGCCCTTTCAACTGTCCCTTTATCAACCAAACCTATAACGTATTCACAACTATATCTAAAATATCTCCTAATTATTTCTTGTTTCGCCGCTTCTTTTACTGCCTCATCGTCAACAATTCCAAATCCGGCTCTATTAACCCCCATGTCTGTTGGCGATTTATAAACAGATTCAGAATCTGTTATTTTTTCCAAAATTCTTTTCACCAAAGGAAAAGCTTCTACATCCCTGTTATAATTAATTGTTGGTTCTTTATAAGCTTCTAAATGGTAAGGATCTATTAAATTAAAATCCTTAATATCTGCCGTAGCAGATTCATATGCTACATTTACAGGATGCTTAAGAGGTATATTCCAAATAGGAAATGTTTCAAATTTAGCATACCCTGCTTTTATTCCTCTCTTGTATTCATGATAAAGCTGAGAAAGGCATGTAGCCAATTTACCGCTTCCAGGCCCGGGGCCGGTAACAACCACCAAAGGCTTTTCAGTTTTAATATACCGATTCACACCATACCCTTCATCACTAACAATAGCTTCAATATCTGTCGGATAGCCTTTAGTAAAACTGTGGGTATATACTTTTATATCCCTACGCTCCAGTTTATTTTTAAAAATCTTTGTTGCAGGTTGATTATCAAATCTGGTTATTACAACTGCGGCAATCTTAATCCCCCATTCACGTAAATCATCTATCAATTTAAAAGCATCAACATCATAGGTAATACCAAAATCAGCTCTTACTTTTCTTCTTTCGATATCTCCCGCGTAAATACATAAAATCAAATCCGCTTTATCTTTTAGCTGCTGCAAAAGCCTCATTTTAACATTCGGATCAAATCCGGGAAGAACCCTTGAAGCATGATAATCAAAAATTATTTTACCCCCAAACTCAAGATACAATTTATTATTAAACATCTTAACTCTTTTTAAAATAGCTTGAGTTTGCTCCTCTATATATTTCTCATTATCAAAACCAATTTTCCTTATCATGGAATCTCCTTTAAATTTATTAAATCCGGCATTAATTGGTGAATTAATTTAAAAAGGCCATCTATCCATTAATAGACAAATCACTTTTACTTTATATCTGAATTTCCAAACTGTAAAAAATTAATTATCTATTTTCAGACAAAATAATCAATAATAACCGTTTTTAATACCTGAATAATCTTTATCGATTAAAAGCAGTTCAACGGTTAAACTGTGTAAGATGTATCCACCAATCGTTCAAATTCATTTTTTTTGCTGTTTCCCAAAGAGTTTTCGCACTGTTAGTCATTAAAAAATCAGGGGCTTTTTCCATAAACTTTACGGCTTCAGGATATCCGTGTTCACTGTAATCCTTTGCCTGGAGTAAACATTCAAGAATATCCGCGTCTCTGGCAATTTGACTCTCTTGACTTTCCTGAGTGTCATAATCTTTACGTATACCACTCAATTCTTGCTTTATTCCCTCCGGCAACAAATTAATTTGGTCCGTGAATGATTTTCTTTCCCCGTCAGCTATGTTGATATACCGCTGTGCCATTTTATGCAAATCCGTAATTCGAGCTTCATGTATATCATTAAACAATGTCATTAATAAAATTTTATAAGGCGGCACCTTTTCCATTGATGCTAAAATATACCCTAAAACTGCACATCTAAAACAATGATCAGCTACGGATTCCGCGTCTTTTATCCCTAAAACTGACCAACCGGACCGAGGCACACGCTTTAACATACCAGCTTCGGAAATAAAATTTAACAAATTCTTTGTATCTGATTTATCTTTTTTATCATTCATATTATTTCAATAATATTTTTATAGAATAATAATACAAGAAAACTATAATTAATTCAAACAAAACATTATAAATTCTTTTCCCAATGAACTACCCCGCAACAAGTAAGCTACGGGGTATCAAAGGTATTTCTCCTGGATAACAGCCTCTCAGCAAGCTGAGGGGAATTAGATCCAATGCCCTTCGACTCCCTTTGGCCTCTCAGGGCCAATTCGGCTATAATCATTTTTTCCTTTTTGTTTTCTATCTATTTTATCGAATTTCTATTAATTTCGTTTCGCCATAGCAAAACATATTTCTTTCATTCTTCTTCTCTTTTTTTCCGATGAGCTAAGAACTTCTCCTCTGCATCGTTAATTCCCCCTTGTCCTCTGGCTTCTGTAATCTCGTCTTCTGACTTTTGTGATTTCGTCCGCTGACTTCCGGCCTCTATCTTCCGCCTCCTCAAGCTTATCTCCTGCACCTCTCATCATAAAATTTCTACTCCACATATTTGACATTTTTTTATATATTAGTTAAACTAATAATTAACCCCTTAGCTCAACTAATCAATTGAAGCTAGTGTTTAATTTTTCTTTTAATTTCCGGTAGGTTTTTATATCTATTTAAACTGCTAAGTGTCTTAATTCCTTTTTAAAGCTGCATTTAATCAAATTAAACGCACTATATTTATAAAAAAATCTCCGAATTCATTCAAAAAAATAACTAGTGAAGATGTGTTATTATTTTATCTCATAAGCAAGAATTATCGCTTCCGCGACCACTCTCATTAAAACTCGTTTATTCATACTAGTTTTTCGAATTAAATTATAGGCTTCTTCTTCGCTTATTTTTTGTTCTTTCATTAATATACCTTTAGCTTTCTCAACTTTTTTACGTGTTTCGAGTTCATCCTGAATCACTCTAGTCATTACTATAAGCTCCGTGTTTTCAATTGCTACTGCTGCTTGATTAGCAACTGTCGTTAAAATATCTATCTCGCTAATATTAAATTTGTATTCAACACTTGTATAACAATTGATAACTCCGATCACCTTTTTTTTAATCATCATCGGAACACTCAACATTGAAACAAAACCTTCTTTTCTTGCAAGTTCTTTCTCTTTATAAATTTTATTTTTCAAAATATTAGAAATTACTAAAGGCTTTTTCTCTTTTGCCACTAACCCAACTATTCCCTCACCTATCTTAATATTTCTTTCTTTCAAATATTCTTTACTCAATGATTGAGTCGCTCTTATTTTTAAAACTTTTTTTTCTTTATCCAGAAGCCAAAGAGCGCAAGTTTTAGCCTTCATCACATTAGCGGTCAAAGTTACAATAAGTTTTAAAACGTCTTCCAAATAAAGATCTGATGTTATAGCCTTGCTTATTTTATTCAAAGTCTTTATATATTCTTTATACGGTAATTTAGGCATAATTAAATCCCCTTTTGTTCTTTATAAACTAACCTCAATTAAATATCTATTTTAAAACAATAAAATCATTTCGATTTCGTTTTCAGAGTAATTATTTTATCAAAGATATTTTATAAATCAACAAGTTAGTATTACTGGAGTTTCCTCATTTTATATAGGGTTGCGCAAAAATATCACGAATTTCTGGGGAATGTCTAAGTTAATATTAGTAGGGTCTCTCAATTATTTCCTAAAAATCCCCTATTATTATTTCAATTAAACTATTATCGCTGATTTTATAAAATTTTTAAATAACGGGTGAGGATTATCCGGTTTTGATTTAAATTCCGGATGGAACTGACAGGCAACAAACCAAGGATGATCTTTTAACTCTACTATCTCAACCAAATTTCCTTCGAGATAAAATCCTGAAAAAATCAAACCTTTCTCTTCCAAAACAGACCTATATTCATTATTAAATTCATATCTGTGTCTATGCCTTTCTAAAATTACTTCCCGACGATAAGAATTATAAGCTTTTGTATCCTTCTTGATTTTACATTCATAAGCGCCCAACCTCATTGTTGCACCTTTATCGATAACTTTTTGCTGTTCCTCAAGCAAACTTATTACAGGATGCTTTGTTTTTTTATTAAACTCTGTAGAATTTGCATTTCTGAACCCGCACACATTTCTGGAAAATTCTATTACAGCAGTCTGCATACCTAAGCAAATACCCAGGAATGGTATTTTATTCTTTCTTGCATATTGTATTGCTATAATTTTACCTTCAATACCTCTATCTCCAAACCCTCCTGGAACTAATATACCCTGAACATCTTTCAAATATTTAGCAACTCCATTTTTTTCAATATCTTCGGAATCAATTTTCTTAATAACAAGTTTTGAATCATTAGCTATAGCACTATGAAATAAAGCTTCATATATCGATTTATATGCGTCTTGAAGGGCAATATATTTACCAACCACCGCTATTTTAACGTCTTTAGAATAATGATTTATTTTTTTTAAAACTTTATTTTCCCAACCGGACAAATCACTATCATAACATTTTAAATTAAATAATCGCACAATCAATCTATCCAAACCTTCTTTTCTTAAAGCAATGGGAACTTCATAAATACTCTTAACATCTATTGCCGGCACCACTGCTTCTCTATCCACATTGCAAAAAAGGGCAATTTTATCACGTGCTTCTTTAGTTAGTTTTCTTTCCGATCTGCATAAAATGATATCGGGACTTATACCTATTTCTCTCAATCTTCCCACACTATGTTGAGTTGGTTTTGTCTTAATCTCTCCTGCGGATTTAATATAAGGGACTAAAGTCAAATGTATATTTATAGCATATCCTCTACCTAACTCCAATTTCATCTGTCTAATTGCCTCAAGAAACGGTAAACTTTCAATATCCCCAACAGTACCTCCAATTTCCACAATAATAATATCAACCCTTTTATTATAAGCAACTTTTTTTATATTATTTTTTATTTCATCCGTTATATGAGGGATTATTTGAACTGTCTTCCCTAAATACTCTCCTTTTCTCTCTTTAGTAATAACAGAATAATATATCTTTCCGGTAGTTATATTATTATCTCTGGTAAGGACCGCATTTGTATAACGTTCATAATGCCCCAAATCCAAATCTGTTTCCGCACCGTCTTTTGTCACATAAACTTCTCCATGCTGAAAAGGATTCATTGTTCCGGGATCAACATTAATATAAGGGTCACATTTGATAATATTAATCTTAAGTCCCATTGATTCTAAAATTTTACCTATCGAAGCAGAGGCAATACCTTTACCTAAACTTGATACAACTCCCCCGGTAACAAAAATATATTTTGGCATATTTATTCCCCTTTTAATTCAAAAATTACATTTATTCTACAGTTACACTCTTCGCAAGGTTACGAGGTTTATCTACGTCATACCCCTTCAAAACTGCTATATGATAAGCTAAAAGTTGTAAAGGTATTACTGTCAGCATCGGCGAAAACAATTCGTCAACTTCCGGTATGAAAATTACTTCCTTTGTATAATCGTTTAATTGTTCCCTTCCTTTAGTCGCGATAATTATTAGTTTCGCCTTTCTTGCTAATATCTCTTGTACATTTGAAATCATTTTATCAAAAATAAATGAATCGTTAGCTATACACACAACAGCCCTATACTCATCAATAAGAGCAATAGGCCCGTGTTTCATTTCTCCTGAAGCATATCCTTCTGTAGGAATATAAGAAATTTCTTTTAATTTCAATGCTCCCTCTAAAGCTATAGGATAATTAACATGCCTTCCCAAATAAAGAAAAGCTCCAAAATGAAGATGTCTCTTGGCGATAGCTTTTATATTTTTATCCATGTTGAAAATTTTCTTCTGTTTTTCAGGCAGCTCTCTAAGTTTTTCAATCGCTTTCTTTACATAGTTCTTAGATAAAACCCTCTTTAGCCCTCCCCAATAAATACCTAAAAGATATAGCACAATCATTTGTGCCGTAAACGCCTTTGTAGAAGCAACACTAATTTCCGGCCCGGCAAGTATAGGTATAACATAATCAGACTCTCTAACTAAAGATGAGCCTAAAACATTACAAATTGATAAAATTTTAACACTTTTTTTCTTAACCTCTCTTATAGCGGCCAAAGTATCCGCAGTTTCTCCTGACTGACTGATTGCTATAACTAAAGTATTCTCATTGATAACAGGGTCTCTATATCTAAATTCACTGCCTAAATCTACCAAAACAGGTATCCTAAGGAATGATTCCAAAGCATATTTAGCTACCATAGCTACATGATACGATGTCCCGCAAGCAACGATTATAACGCTTTGGACTTTTAATAAAAACTCTTTACTTAATCGGCTATCAGTAAAAAAAATAGTACTCTTTGATTTAGTATATACTGAAATAATTTTAGATAATATTTGAGGTTGTTCGTAAATCTCTTTTAACATAAAATGCGGAAACTTACCTTTAGTTACATGCTCCGCCTTTTGTGTAATTTTATCTATTTTCTTTAATACTTTATTCCCCGATATATCAGATAACTCAACATCGTCTTTTGTAACAACTGCTATCTGACCGTCTTCAAGGTATATGACTCTCTTTGTATATTCTAAAATACCTGAAACATCTGAAACTATAAAATTTTCTTTTTTCCCTAAACCAATAATCAAAGGTGAATCTTGTCTAACTGCCACTATTTTTTCCGGTTCATAAGTACAAAGCACTCCCAAAGCATAAGAACCTTTTATTTTTTTTATAGCTTTTCTTACCGCAGCAACTATACCTGATTTTTTAGAATAATATTTACCGATAAGATGAACAATTACTTCAGTATCAGTCTCAGACTTAAATTTACAGCCTCGTTTTAGTAAATCTCTTTTAAGTTCAATGAAATTCTCAATTATACCGTTATGAACCACTACAATTTTACCTGAACAATTAGCGTGAGGATGAGCATTTGCTTGAGAAGGTTTTCCATGTGTAGCCCATCGGGTATGTCCAATTCCTACTGAACCTAAAAGCGTCTTTTTTTCTAATCTCTCATTTAATTCACTTATTTTTCCTTTATATTTAAGTATAGCTATTTTGCTTTGATTGATTACTGCAAAACCTGCTGAGTCATACCCTCTATACTCTAATTTTTTAAGACCTTCAATTATAACAGGCGCACTGTTTTTATTTCCAATATATCCAATTATTCCGAACATAAAAAACTACTCCTTTTACAATTAAGCTTTTTCCAATATATCTTTACTAAAAATTTTTGGTATTTTTGCAGGATAATCCCCATTAAAACAAGCCGTACAAAACTCTGATTTAGCCTTTGGCATAGATTTAAGCATACCATCAACACTTAAATATTTCAAGCTATCTACACCAATAAAATCTTTAATCCACTTAATATCATGTCTATTAGCTATCAATTCTTCTTTGTTAGGAAAATCAATACCATAATAACAAGGCGAAATAATAGGCGGACAACTTACCCTCATATGAATTTCTTTTACTCCGGCTTTTCTCAATGTTCTAACTCGACTGCGGCTGGTAGTCCCTCTCACGATAGAATCTTCGACAATAACTACTCTTTTACCTTTTAAAACATCTTTTATAGGATTAAGTTTTATTTTAACTCTAAAATCTCTTACCAATTGGGATGGCTGAATAAAAGTCCTGCCTATATAATGGTTCCTTATCATTCCTATCTCAAAAGGTATACCCGATTCATGGGAATAACCTACCGCCGCAGAATTACCTGAATCCGGAATCGACATTACAAAATCGGCATCAACAGGATATTCTTTAGCAAGCTGTTTTCCTAAGTTTTTTCTAACTGAATAAACATTTTCCCCAAATATATCACTATCCGGACGAGCAAAATATATATATTCAAATATACATAAAGAATGTTTTTTCTTAGGAAAAGGTTTAACCGATTCCAATTTACCTTTACTAATAAAGACTATTTCCCCGGGTTCAATATCACGTACATACTTAGCATCAATTAAATCTAATGAACAAGTCTCACTGGTTAAAATATAAGCTCCATCCAATTCGCCAAGACAAAGAGGTCTAAACCCGTGTGGATCTCTTGCTCCAACCATTAAGTCATCAGTCATCAAAATTAGTGAATACGCTCCTTCCAACCTGAATAAAGCAGATATTATATCCTTTTTGAAATCTTTATTTGAAGCCCTTGCTATAAGATGAGTTATTGTTTCAGAATCCATAGTTGTTTGAAATATAGAGCCCTTATCTTCCATCTCGTTCTGCAGCTCAACAGTATTGGTAAGATTTCCATTATGAGAAATAACAATATTACCTTTCTTATGTTTAGCAAAAAATGGCTGAATATTTTTTGAATGACTTAACCCTGTAGTAGAATATCGAACATGACCTATTGCAATATCACCCTTTAATAAACTAAGATTATCTTCATTAAAAGTTTCGCTCACTAATCCCATAGATTTATGGTAAACAATTTTTTCGCCATCATAACTAACTATTCCCGTACTCTCTTCACCCCGATGCTGAAGAGAATACAAACCTAAATAAACTAAATTAGCTGCATCTTTGCTACCGATCATTCCAAATATTCCGCACATATTTTTTACTTTTACCCTTTCAATTCAAATCATTATTATAATTTCAATTAAAACAAAATTAAATAGTTTTTAATTCTATCCGCAAAAAACCTTATTTATTTTTTACCACTAACAAATTTCTTAAATAATGTTGTATAGGTGTAACACTATAATCTTCTTTTTTTACCAATTCTATACCATTAACCGTAGCTTGTGCACCTTGTATTGTTGTTACACAAGGAACTCCCTGCATAACTGAAAGATTCCTCATCGGTTTCATATCTGAATGACCTTTTTTCCCGGAAGGAGTATTAATTATTAAATTAATTTTGCCTGTTTTAATCATATCTAATATATGATTATCTCCATCAGCGATTTTCCCAATAATTAACGAAGGTATATTGTTTGAAATAAGTGCTTTATAAGTACCTTTTGTAGTAAATATTTTAAATCCCAAATCATAAAGTTTCTTAGCTATAAAAACTATATTACGTTTATCATCATCTTTAACACTAATAAAAACTGTACCGTTTAAAGGTAAACTTTGTCCGGCAGCAATCTGTGATTTATAAAAAGCATTACCAAACAAACTATCTATACCCATAACCTCGCCTGTTGATTTCATCTCCGGACCTAGCAATATATCAACTCCGGAAAATCTTGAAAACGGCAGCACGGATTCTTTTACCGCTACATGATTAATAAATATTTCTTTAGTAAAACCTAATTCTTCCAATGTTTTACCAACCATAATTTTTGCCGCTATTTTTGCCAAAGGAATACCTGTAACTTTACTTACAAAAGGAACTGTTCTTGATGCTCGAGGATTAACCTCTAAAACATAGACAAATCCTTTTTTAACTGCATATTGAATATTTATTAATCCTTTAACATTTAATTCTTTAGCTAATAAAAATGTGTATTTCCTTATTATATCTAAAATATCATCGCCTAATTTATGAGGAGGCAGAACTGATGCTGAATCTCCCGAATGCACACCTGCTTCTTCAATATTTTCCATTATCCCGCCTATCACCGTAAGATTACCGTCTGAGACCGCATCAACGTCTACTTCAATTGCATCTTCTAAAAATTTATCTATTAAAACCGGATGATTACCTGAAACATCCTTAGCTTCATCCATAAACTCTATCAAAGTTTTTTTATCATAAACTATTTTCATTGCCCTACCGCCCAGAACATAAGAAGGCCTTACTAAAACCGGGTAGCCTATACCTGCAGCAACCTTGACTGCTTCCTCTATTGAATAAACAGAACCATTTTCAGGTTGAGGTATCTTTAATTTTTTTATTAACTTAGAAAACTCATCTCTATTTTCTGCCCTATCTATAGATTCCACACTTGTTCCAATTATAGGCACACCTAAATCTGCTAATTTTCTGGCTAATTTAAGAGGAGTCTGACCGCCAAACTGTACAATGACTCCATCCGGCTTTTCCTTATCAATAATATTAATTACATCTTCTAATGTAAGCGGTTCGAAGTAAAGCTTGTCTGAAGTATCATAATCGGTAGATACTGTTTCGGGATTAGAATTAACCATAATAGTTTCATATCCTATTTCCTTAAGCGCGAACGAAGCATGACAACAACAATAATCAAATTCTATACCTTGACCTATTCTATTTGGACCACCGCCAAGTATTACAATTTTTTTATTATCAGATCTTTTAGTTTCATCTTCAGTTTCATAAGTAGAATAATAATAAGGAGTATAAGCTTCAAATTCTGCCGCGCAAGTATCTACACATTTAAAAACAGCTTCAATATTTAATTTCTTACGATAATCTCTAACTAATCTTTCTTTGGTATTCAATAATTCAGCAATTTGATAATCACTAAAACCGAATTGTTTCGCTCTTAATAACAAGCCCTTTGACAACAATTTTTCATTTAATTGGTTTAATTTAAAATCTTTTATTATATCCTGTTCCAACTCCACTATTTGTTTTATATTATCTATAAACCAGAGGTCTATACCTGTAAGCTCGACTATATAATCAATTGAATAACCTTTTAAAAGAGCATATTTAATGTAAAATATACGTGAAGCATTAGGTTGCGAAAGACGATATTTTATCTTTTTATCAGACACTTCTCTATAATCCAATTTATTATCCAAACCCGAATGCCCAACCTCAAGGCCTCTTAACCCCTTTTGAAGAGCTTCTTTAAAAGTTCTACCTATAGCCATTGTTTCACCAACGGATTTCATAGTTATACCTAAAATATCTTCAGCTTCGGGAAACTTTTCGAAGGTAAACCTTGGTATTTTTACTACACAATAATCAATAGCCGGCTCAAAACAAGCCGGAGTTTCTTTAGTAATATCATTACTGATTTCATCAAGAGTAAATCCTACCGCAAGTTTTGCGGCAAATTTAGCTATAGGAAATCCTGTAGCTTTTGAAGCTAGCGCTGAACTTCTAGAAACCCTAGGATTCATCTCAATAACTACCATCCGGCCGTCTTTAGGGTTAACGGCAAATTGAATATTAGAACCACCCGTTTCGACACCTATTTCCCTAATTATTGCCAAAGAAGCATCTCTCATGTTTTGATATTCTAAATCTGTTAAAGTCTGTGCCGGAGCAACCGTTATAGAATCTCCGGTATGAACACCCATTGCATCAAAATTCTCTATTGAGCAGACAATAACTACATTATTGTTTTTGTCCCGCATCACCTCAAGTTCATATTCTTTCCATCCTATTATAGACTCTTCAACCAGGATTTCAGTAGTCATACTATTTTTCAATCCTACAACAGCCATTCTTTCAAATTCGTCTTCAGTCCTGGCAATTCCTCCACCGGTTCCGCCAAGAGTAAAACTCGGCCTTATTATTGCCGGTAAACCGATAACCTTTACCGCCTCCTTTGCTTCCTCTATTGTGTGAGCAAGTTTACTTTCCGGTAAATCAATACCAATTTTAAGCATAGCTTCTTTAAACTCTTCCCTGTTCTCTGCTTTTTTAATTGTTAAATAATCCGCACCTATCATCAAAACATTATACTTTTCGAGAATCCTTTTTTCAGATAACTCCATAGCTGTATTAAGACCGGTTTGACCTCCTAATGTTGGTAAAATTGCATCGGGCCTTTCTTTTATTATTATTTTTTCTACAACATCCGCTGTTATAGGCTCAATATAAGTAGCATCAGCCAAATCAGGATCAGTCATAATAGTAGCAGGATTAGAGTTAACGAGAACTACAATATACCCGTCATCTTTAAGAGATTTACAAGCTTGAGTTCCGGAATAATCAAACTCGCAACCTTGCCCTATGATAATAGGGCCTGAACCTATAATTAAAATCTTTTTTATATCATTACGTTTTGGCATATATTCCTTAAAAAAATAAAATTACAAACTTATGGCCTCCGTTTCATACCTTTTAACCTAAGAATTATATTCATTAATCAGTTTCTTAAATTGCTAATTACTCCTCATCTTTTATAGTCTGCCTCCTCTTATTTGATTTAATCATTTCTATAAACTCTTCAAACAAATATTCAGCATCATTCGGCCCGGGCTTAGATTCGGGATGAAATTGAACTGAAAATATTGGCATTTTTTTATGTCGTATTCCTTCCAAAGTATTATCATTAAGATTTATATGAGTTAACTCAATATCTGTTTTATTTAATGATTCTATATCTACACAGAATCCATGATTTTGAGAAGTGATATAAACTTTACCGTTTCTTAAATCCTTAACCGGATGATTTCCTCCATGATGTCCGAACTTAAGTTTATAAGTTTTTCCTCCCAGAGCTTGAGCTAAAATTTGATGGCCGAAGCAAATACCAAAAATCGGTAATTTCCCTAAAATTTTTTGCGCGGTAGCAACGACATAAGTTACCGCAGAAGGATCGCCCGGCCCATTCGAAATCAATATCCCATCAGGATTTAATTTTAAAATCTTTTGATAATCGGTATTTGCGGGAACAACAGAAACTCTACAGTTAAGAGCTTTAAGTTTCCTTAAGATATTTGTTTTAACTCCGCAATCGATTACTACTATATTGTAAGCTCCCTTTTCATTAAAATAAAAAAATTTTTCTAAAGTAACCTCTCTAACTAAATCTCTACCGATAAGACTCAATGAATTCTTTGCTTTTATGATTAACTGTTTATCATCTAAATCTTCAGTTGAAATAACTGCTCTCATCTCTCCTTGTAACCGTATATGGCGAGTAAGAGCTCGGGTATCTATACCTTCGATACCGATTATATTATTTTCTTTTAAATATTCACTCAATCCTTTTTTTGAACGCCAATTGCTTTTAATACGACTGCATTCCTTTACAACAAGACCATTAACAAACGGTTTAATTGATTCATTATCTTCAAAATTTACCCCACAATTCCCTATATGAGGATAAGTCATAGTAACAATTTGGCCTTTATATGAGGGGTCGGTAAGTATTTCTTGATACCCTGACATACTGGTATTAAAAACTACTTCACCTACCCCATAACCGTTTGCCCCAAAAGAATATCCTTTAAAAACTGTTCCGTCTTCTAAAACAATTTTTGCATCAATTAACTCATCCATTAATTTAAATTGATTTTACTCGTTAGTATTATCTACTTTAACTTCTCTACCTGTTACCTCATCAACTTTAAACTCTTCGCAGTTCCATACAGGATTTTCTCTCGAGAAAGTACAGTTTTTGTCATATTTACAAGTAACGCAAATACCTTTTTTTTCATCCATATGTATCCTCCCGATATAATCTTCAAAGATGACTTCAAGGGATTATACCTGATTACCCCGATTTAAAATCGCCTGCCTGCCGTCAGGCAGGGATTACACAGATTAATAAAAAATTCTCCTTATTAGACACCCTGATTCTTATAAGATATCTTTTTAGAACAACTAAAATTAGATATTAAACAGCAAATTACCCGTTTAATACTTCTTCAGCCTCAGAGCGATAAGCATCCATTACATAAGGAATACCTGAAATTTTAGCTGCATCCTCGGTTAAACTCATTAAATCTTTTCTTGAAATTGTGTTTAATTTAAAATTTCTACTTCCTGCCATAAACTGCTGAAGTCCAACCTTAATTCTTTGTGAAAAAGTATAAATTCCAATAGCTCCAAGAGGAATGTCTTTCATATCTTTACCATATTTAGCTAAAAGCTCTTCATACGTAACAAATATTTCTTCAGGTTTAACACCAAAGGCTGATACGGTTTTAGGCAAAGTATTATCTTTACTCCATTGTCCAATATTTTTACCCACAAATCCCGGTATCATCAATGCTCTTCCCATACAAACAGCCTTAACATAAGGTGCGCCCATAGCAATAACCTTATAAACATGGTCTTCCAATGAGAAACCTCCGGCAATTGCTATATCCGGTATACGCATACCTTTCTTTTCTAACTTCTGACAAAACTCATAAGTTAAAGCTTGGATATAAAAAGTAGGAATTCCCCACTCCTCCATCATTCTCCAAGGACTCATTCCTGTTCCGCCCGGAGCACCGTCAATTGTAAGTAAATCAATTTTGGCTAAAGAAGAATATTTTATAGCCATAGCTAACTCTCTCATTGAATATGCGCCTGTTTTTAAAGTTATTCTTGAAAAACCTAAATCTCTCAAACGTTTAACTTCAGATAGAAATGCTTCTTCTGTCACGAAACCTAGGCGTGAATGCCGTTCAAATTCTCTTATTTCTCCTATCTTAAAAGCTTCTTGAATCGCAGCATTTTCCGGATCAGGAGTAACAATATAACCTCTTTTTTTAAGTTCAATTGCTCTTTCTAAACTCTTAACCTTAATCTCACCGCCAATACATTTAGCACCTTGTCCCCACTTTAATTCAATAGTATCTAATTTATGTTTATTTCTTATATACTCAGCCACACCAAGTCTCGTATCTTCAACATTCATCTGAACAAGAATCTCACCATACCCATCATGAAATTTTTTGTACAACTCAATACGTCTGTCCATATCCGGAGCACTTACCACTTTACCTTTAGAATCAAGTTCTAACTTTGGATCAATACCGCAAACATTCTCACCGCAAACCAAAGTTATTCCTGATATAGCCGCGCCAATAGCAAAATGTTCCCAATTTTTCCTTGCTATTTCAGTTGAACCTAAAGCGCCTGTAAAAATGGGAACCTTCATCTTAACCTTTTTATCCCAACCGTATTCAGTCTCAACATCAACACTTGGAAAAATAGCCGTATCGGGGCCGGCCACAACACCTTTTGGTAATCCCTGTGCCCCTAAAGCATATCCTTGAATATTTAAATGAGAATAATCTACAGGATAATCCTTATCACCTCCGGCAGTAACGTCTCCATAAGGTCCCGGATAAATAACTTCCCTCCCTCTCATTGATGACTTAAATACCTCACAATTCCCCTTGCAAGTATCAATACACCTAGAACACAAACCTGAAGATGGTACTACATTTTTTGAACGATTAAAAGTTCTGCTAGCATCATTACCACCCGGACTTCCTAAATTCATAAATTATTCCCTCCATTCTTACCCATTCCCATAAAATATTCACCCATTTTTAAGTAGCCTTAAAATCTTTAGCGCTTATATTTAATTTTTCAAGTTTCTTGTGTAAGGTGTTACGATTAATGCCTAAAACTTTTGCGGCCTTTACCTGATTACCTTCCGTTTTATATAAAACATTTTCAATTATTGGTTTTTCTATAATATTTATTAAAAACTTATATAGATCACCTTCTTTCTCCCTAAAAAAAATATATTCAAATTCTTCTATTGCACGAACTAATTTAAGTG
>JAUVUO010000063.1 GCA_030601015.1 Candidatus Omnitrophota bacterium
AAGATACACTGGATAAATACCCGGAAATCAGAGAAATCTTAAAACCTATTTCCGAACTGGATGATGTAATTATGCAGAAACTCAATTATCAAGTCGACGCTACAGGGCTACCGGCAAAATTGGTCGCTAAAAATTTCTTAAGAGAAAAAGGATATATAAAGTAATCAGATATCCAGCTCTTTAAAGTTAAATTTTAAAAAACACTTTCTGGATTTTCCAGAAAGTGTTTTTTATTAAAACCGATTTTTTAAATAAAAAAAATAGACACTGAAAATTATTAGAAATAGTTTTAAAGTAGTATTGATATTATCTTTATAGTTTTACTTGCATTATAACAATAATTAAAGTATAAGTAGAAGTGTAAATATAAATTTAAAAATTAAAATAAAAAAGGAGAAGGATTATGGTTAAAGGCGGTATAGAAGGAGGAAAATATCGTCTTCTTTCAAATGAAGAGATTAAAATGATTCATGAAACATCTCTGAAAATTTTGCAGCAAACAGGAATAAAATCAGAAAACGAAGAAATTTTAAGTCATTTTTCTAAAATTGGTGCAGAAGTAGATCTTGGTAAAAGAATAATAAAATTTTCACCAGCCTTAGTAGAAGATGCCATTAATAAGGCGTCTTCTAAGATTTTACTTTGTGGGAGAGAAGAGAAAAATGATCTTACCTTAGAAGGCAAAAAGGTATATTGCGGTACCGGTGGAGCAGCTTTAAATGTACTTGATTTAGAAACGGGGGAAAGAAGGGAATCGCGACTCAAAGACATTGCCGATATAGCTAAATTAGTGGATGCCCTTGATAATATTCATTTTTATTTAAGGCCAGTTGTTGCCCAAGATATTTCTCCGGAATTTCTTGATGTAAATAAGTATTATGCGGCTTTGAGCAATACTTCAAAACACGTAATGGGTTCGGCTTACACTGTGGAAAGTGCTCTTAAAGTGATTTCTATAGCTGAAGAAATTGCCGGAGGGAAAGAAAAATTAAGAGAAAGGCCCATTATTTCTTTTATTACTTCATTTATGAAGAGCCCTTTACAATTAGCTGATCCTACTGTATTAGTTTTAATGAAAATTGCCGAAGAGGGAATTCCGGTAGCTCTTTCTACCGCACCCATGGCCGGTTCTACTTCACCTGTAACTTTAGCTGGAACTTTAGCCCAAGTTAATGCAGAACAACTTTGCGGGATGGTTCTTGTTCAGTCAATTAATCCGGGCACACCTGTAATTTACGGTGCCATTCCTACTATAGCTGATATGCAGACTATGAATTTTTTAGATGGTGCCATAGAATTGGGGATACTTGCTGCCGGTGCTGCTCAATTAGCCCAATATTATAATTTTCCACATTATGCTTGGGGAGGTCTTACCGATTCTAAAATTCCTGATATCCAGGCTGGATATGAGAAAGGAATGAATCTTGTTATGGCAGCTTTAGCTGGAGCAAATTATATTCACAATGCTGCTGGTATGTTGGAATCTACTACTACAGTTGCATATGAGCAATATGTAATAGATAATGAGATTATAGGTATGGCAATGAGAGCCTTACAAGGAATAGAAGTAAACGAAGACACTTTAGCTTTTAAAGTAATAAATAAAGTAGGCCCCGGAGGCAATTATTTAGCCGAAACACATACGGTACAACATATGAGATCAGAATTATTTTTTCCAAAAGTCAGCGATAGATCTTTAAGAGAAGAATGGGTCTCAAAAGGAAGCAAAGATGCTCGCGAAAGAGCAAAGGAAATAGCCAAAAATATTTTGGCTACCCATAAGCCTCTTTCTATCCCTTCCGAGGTAGATAGAAAAATAAAAAGTTCAATTAAAGGTTTAAAAAATATTTAGGAGTAGAGATAAATGAAAATCGGATTGGGTCAAATAAAATATGAAACAGGGAAGGTAAAAAAGAACCTAAAAAAAATACAAAAATTTATCTTTAAAGCTAAAAAGGAAGAGGTTGATCTATTGGTCTTTCCCGAGTTATGTCTTACTGGTTATTCGCTAAAAAATCTTGTTTCCAAGGTAGCCATAAAGTTAGACGATCCTATAATTGAAAGTTTAAAAGAAGAGAGTAAGGATATTTCTTTGGTAGTAGGTCTAGTAGAAGAGTCAAAAACTTATGATTTTTATAATACTGCTCTTTATCTGGAAAAAGGAGAAATAAAACATATTCACCGAAAGATATATTTACCTAATTACGGCATATTTGAGGAGAAAAAATATTTCATTAGCGGGGAAGAAGTAAGAGCTTTTGAGACATCTTATGGACGAATGGGCATGTTGGTTTGTGCTGATTCCTGGCATCCTGTTTTACCTTACATTTTAGCCTTAGATGGTGCTTTTATTTTTATAAATGTGATTGCCAGTTATAACAAGGGCTTAGGAAAGAAAATATCTACTCGTTACGCCTGGGAAAGGTTGAATAAATTTTATGCCCAAGTATTTTCTTGCTATGTTGTCTTTGTTAATGCAGTAGGTGCTGACGGCGAAAATAGTTTTTGGGGAGGGTCTACTGTCATTAAACCGGGAGGTAGAATATTAGTAAAGCCTGATTATTGCAAAGAACAATTGGCCACAGCTTACATAGATTTAAAAAGAGTACGATATTATAAAAATGTTTTACCAGAATTTAAAGAAGAAAAAATTGATTTAAATATAAGAGAACTCAAGAGAATAAAGAAAGACAAACTCAAGAACGTCTCTTTTAAATATATTAATAAAATATCCAAAAAGAAAATTTTGAAAAAAAAGGCTTATCTCCCATAACTCTCCTTATGATGAGAATTGTTATTAAAATAGAACAATAGGAAAATAGATTTTTTCTATTGTTCTATTTTTTTAAAACTTTCAAAAATATATGTAAAAAGCAAGATTTTACCTAATAATGCAATTATATCTATAGTATTAATATTTTTTATTTTATAAAATTACATAAACTTTAATAAAAATAGGAGGTAATGTTATGGTAGATTTAAATAATGTATCTGAATCTTTACAAAGGGGAGATGCAGAAAAAGTAGAAGAACTTGTTAGAGGTGCTTTAGGGGAGAATTTATTACCCAAGGATATTTTAGAAAATGGTTTAATCAAGGGAATGGATATTATTGGGGCAAAATTTAAGAAAAACGAAGTATATGTCCCGGAAGTTTTAATTGCTGCTCGAGCAATGCATGCAGGGATGAGTATCCTGAGGCCCAAGTTAGCTGAAACCGGAGTAAAAAATATAGGTACGGTAGCAGTAGGCACCGTAAAGGGAGATTTGCATGATATTGGAAAAAATTTAGTAATAATGATGTTAGAAGGCGCAGGCTTTGAAGTCATAGATTTAGGAATAGATGTGCCAGTAGATAAATTTGTAGAAGCTGTAACAAAATATAAACTTAATGTATTAGGGATGTCCGCCCTTTTAACTACTACCATGATTCAAATGCAAGAAGTAATTAAAGCAATTTCTGATGCCGGTCTTAGAGATAAAGTAAAGATAATGATTGGAGGAGCCCCTATAACTCAAAATTATGCTGATCAAATTGGAGCAGATGGCTATTCTCCCGATGCTGCTTCTGCAGTAGATAAGGCAAAAACTTTTATAGCCTAAATATCTGCCATTTATTATTTTTTAATCTGTAGTAAAAAACATTTTTAAACAAATAAAAAACCATTAATTTTCAATTTGATATGGACAATTAATTAGGGAGATTTATTTGAGGGAGGATCATTTTGTCTAATTCGTCTGTTTTAGTAATTGGCGCGGGTATTGCCGGAATTACCGTAGCTCAGAGACTTGCAGAAAATAATATTAAAGTATATTTAATAGAAAAAGAATCTTATATAGGCGGACAGGCACTTTCTTATGGTTGTAAAGGTGTAGAGAGTTGTAATGAATGTTCAGTGTGTTTATTGCAGAGGAAAGTAAAAGAAGTAAAAGGATGTTTTTCTAATATATTTTTTAGGGCTAATTATAAAATAGAAGAAGTGAAGAGAAAAGAAAAGAATTTTGAAGTTACTTTAAAAAAAGAAATACCATTTGTAGATCCTGATAAATGCCAGGGATGCGGTCTTTGTGAAAAAATATGTCCTTCTTTAGCAGTCTCTGTTTCTCATCCCCAATCTATTCCGCGTTCTTATATTATTAATAAAGAAAATTGTCTAAATTTTCAAAATAAAGAGTGTCATATTTGTATAGATGGTTGTCCTTTTGAAGCGATAAATTTTAACCGCAAAATCAAGAAAGAAGTTTTATCTAATATTTCCGCTATTGTTATTGCTACCGGCTTTAAGCCATTCGACCCCAAAGAAAAGGTTGAATACGGGTATGGAATAAATGAGAATGTTATAACTGCTAATGAATTAGAAAAACAAATTTATACTAAAGATTATGTTTTTCGACCTTCTGATAAAAAAGTAGCGAAAAAAGTAGCAATTATACAATGTATTGGAAGTAGAGATAAGAGTATTGGTAATCCGAATTGTTCTCGAATCTGTTGCGGTTATGGAATGAAAATGGCCCGCGTTATAAAAGAAAAGGATTCAGAAGCTGAAGTTTCAATATTTTATATGGATATTCAGCCTTTTGGCAAAGAATTTACCAAATTTTTTACCGAATGCAAAGAAGAATATAATATTCAATATCTTAGTTCTATTCCTTCTCAGATTTCTCAAAGAAAAGATGGCAAAATAAGAATTAAGTATGAAGATCCCCGCGATAAAAAAATTATTGAAAATATTTTTGATTTAGCTGTTTTGTCAACCGCCATGAATCCTGAAAAAGAATATGGAAAAATTGCAGAGAATATGAATTTGTGGGTGAAAGAAGATGGATTTTATGAAAGTCTTGATCCCATTCATATAACCAAAACAAATCAAAAAGGAATTTTCATAGCAGGAAGCTGTCAGGGTCCGAGAGATATAAATGAATGTATCGCTAATGCCGAACATGCAGCTTTAGAGGCTATGATATTTCTTAAATCAAAATAGAATCCATGGTTATTTAAAAATATGCATGTTTTGTTTTATCTAAATTGTTAGCTCCGAGCATATATTATAAGTGATGAGCGTTAAAGATGTATCTTTAATTATCAGATTTTACGAGGAGAAGTTATTATGCATAAGACGAAAAAAATAGGCATCTTCCTTTGTAGTTGTGGGGAAACTATTTCCCAAACAGTTAATTACAAGAAAATAATTAAGTATTTCAATGATCTTAATGAAATTCCAGTAATTGAAAAAATTGATTTTATGTGTAAACCGAAAAGTTTGATTAAATTTAAAAAAAAGATTAAAGATACCAAGTTAGAAAGTGTAATAGTAGCTGCCTGTTCTCCCGAATTGAAAGGCAGTATTTTTAGAAAAGCCGTAGAGGAGGCAGGGATAAATTATAATATGTTATCACTGGTAAATCTTAGAGAACAGTGTGCCATGGTTCATAAAGAAAAAAATTGTGCTACCGCATATGCAATTGATTTAATAGAGAGCAATATAAGGAGAATAAAATTAAATCAGCCGATTTTATCAAAAGCTACAAAAGTAAATCAAACTACTTTGATAATCGGAGGGGGGTTTTCCGGTTTGCAAACTGCAATTAATCTATCAAATTTAGGTTGCAAAACAATACTATAGGAAAGAGAAATTTCTTTAGGGGGAAGCCGTAATCAATCACTTCAATCTACAGATAATAAAATGGAATTTTCTCTAATGGATTTAATTGATAAGAATATAAAGAAAGTCAACAGTAATCCATTATTACGGGTATTTACTCAAAGTGAGTTGATATCCTTAGAGGGAGAGCCGGGAAATTTCAAGGCCGTTATTAAGGTAAAAGCTAAAAATAAAAAAATGATAAGAAAAAATTTTAATATCGGAGCAATAGTATTAGCAACCGGCTGCCAGAATTTTTTCCCTGAAGAGAAATACAGGATTGAACTGTCTTCTCAGGTAATTACCATTTCCAAACTGGAAAAGTTATTGAATTGTAAAGAAGATTTAAAAAGTATTAATACCGTATGTTTTATAAACGGAATAGTAAATGATGACCAAAGATTAAAAGGTGATAAGCTTTTACTGCAGGCTTTAGGACTGATTAATAAATATCAGATACAAGTATATATTCTTTGTAAAAACGTATATGTAGCCGAAAATGGTTTGGAAGAGTTGTATCAACAAGCGAGAGAAAAGGGAATAGTATTTTTAAAATACGAAGACAAAAAACCTGAAATATTATTGGGAAAAGAAGACAAGAAGATAAAAGTATTATTTATCGATGAACTTTTAGTAAAAGATAATGTTCATTACAAAGAGGGAGAAATTATAATTCCTTGTGATTTATTAGTATTAGAAGAAGAAATAATACCTGCAAGCGGAGCTGACAAGCTATCTGAGATGTTGCAAATCAATTGTGATGATGAGGGATTTTATCAACAAAGAAATATTAGTCTTCAGCCAATTTTCACCAATCGGAAAGGTATTTATACGGTAGGGTCATGCGGGGGGTTAAAAAATATTAACAGAACTTTAGATGATTGTGCAATGGTCTCTTTGGAGGTGTATGACCTACTAAAGGAAAAAGTTATTAAATATAATCTTGACCGTGCCGTGGTAGATAATGATAAATGCACCCTTTGTTTAACTTGTTTACGAACTTGTCCTCATAAAGCCATACAATTAGAAAATGATGCAGAACCAAACCAAATAAAAATTGCCGTTAACCCTCTTGCTTGCGAGAGTTGTGGAATATGTGTCAGCTGTTGTCCCGCAAGCGCAATTTCTTTACCCGGCTATGAAAACGAACAGGTAACATCTGAAATAGCGGATTAAATAGGTCAGATTCAGATAGTTAAAATTATAAGTTTTACAGTTAATAATTTTCAGGAAGGATTAGGATTATCTATGGATTTAAAGAAAAAAAATGATTTTATTCCTAAAATAATAGTATTATGCTGTGAAAATTCAGCTTATCGGGCAGCCGATATGGCGGGGACATTAAAACTGTCTTTTCCTGAAAGTATTAAAATTATTTC
>JAUVUO010000131.1 GCA_030601015.1 Candidatus Omnitrophota bacterium
CCCAGAGCTGTCGATAAGCCTTTCTGATTTTATCTTTTATTTCCTCCGGGGTAAGACGAAAAACATCGCTCTTTTCTTCGTCAATAACATCTCCTCTTTGAATAGAAGAATACTGCTTTAAAAAATTTCTGAATAGTTCCGCTTTAAGAATTAAAACACGCGCACGATAATCCGTTTGTTTGGGAAGGGGGGTGGAAATTAATTTTTGGGCTGCTGCTCCGTAGCGAAAAAGATGAGTCAAAGATTCACAAACTCTAAAAAACGCTTTCCAGCGAATTTCAACATTTTTTGTTTCTTTAAATATTAATTCATATTCCTTCAAAGCCTCCTGAAACGTTCCTTTATGAAATAATTTATCCGCTTCTTTTATATTCCCGGCAGTAAAACCTACCCCGTTAAGTAACACTAATAAAAGCACCCCAAAAATACTATATCTCCAGAGGTTTTTCATCTTTTCCTCCTTAAATTTTCCTACCCCCCCCCTTTTTCAGAGGGGGAAATTATTTATCGTTTCTTTCATTAATCCTTTGACATTACCTCTCCTGCTAAATATTTATCCCTAATACTTAACTGTTTATCCACATAAATAGTTCCCACTATTGCACCGTTAATCAAACTCATTATTAAGGCCTGAATTATCCAATACACAACGACTGCTATAGCAATGGTCATATAGAATGGCATTGACATTATCCCTGAAAACGCTCCTACTAACCACATAAGTAGTCCATAGGTCATTCCCTTTTTTGCCCCTTTACCCGGAATTCCTTTATAAAGTACTGCATAGACCAGAGTAAATAACATTGCGCTAATAATTCCACTTAAATTCATGCCCATCATGTTACCTGCACTCATCATTGTTGTTGGGTCTTTCCATATATTGGGTGGTACTCTATACACCCAATTAAAAAGCCAACCACAAGTCAACCAGCCAAACAATGAATTGACAAACCATATAATTGCCCCGGAAATTAAAATTTTTTTTACATTCACTATTTTCTCCTCCTTTTTTTTTAACACCTTAATTTAATACCCCTATTTCCAATCTGCTATCAAGCATAGCAAATTAAATCAGGATTTTTCAACAGAAAAATTGGTTATTATGGATAGTTTTTTGTAGAAAGTTTTTATAGAAAAAAATATGTTTCTTATCTTTTGACATTGATAGGCTGTTATATGTTTTAAAAATGGTTTTTCAGATAAAAAAAGGAAATGCCCCTATTTATTTAAATAATCTAAAAGTTTTGCCACAAACTTTTCGCTTCCTAAAAAATAAATATGACCATTCCTAATTACTCTATTACTATACATTTAATCTTGTTTCTTCTGCACAACTCTTAAAAGATATTTCAGGTCTTCTTTATCAATTGCCCGATTAGCCAGTTGCTTCACTTTTATAAGCTCATTTATACCAATAAAATATGTTTTCTGGGAACCATATTTGGTTTTAATTTTATTATTCCAAACCTCATTAAAACTTGTGTCACCTAATTTTGTTAATATATGAATCATAACAGGAGGAACGCCTATTTGAAAAAATTACCTGTTTTACTGAAATAATTAGATTCAAGCCCCGAAATACTAGCTTCAAAATCTATAAGTGCTTGCCGAATTTTTATACTGTTTTCTAATGTGGACTCAACAAAAATATCCATATCTCCTGTATACCTCGTTAACCCGTGAAATACAACAGCATATGCTCCAACAATACAATATTTAACTTTATTTTTATTTAATCCCTTTATGAAATCTTCAAAATCTTTCTCTAATCGCATTTCTTCTCTCAGTTTTTTTTAATAAAAGTAACTTTACTTTTATCCATTTTTTTTGGTTTAATATTTCTGATTTTATAGAATTGTTCTCTTAAATATTGTAATGTATCTAATCTTTCCTCCGGAGTAAGCGAAATTTCGTATTTAATTTGAAATTCTTTTACTTCTTTATAGGAATTGCTTTTATTTACAATTACTTTTCTCTTTTTCATTTCCGTCCCCGTTAAATAAACTCTCCTCTGGGTCTTTTATATCATACGAAGTATAACATTATAGAATTAATTTATCAAGTATTTTCAATCATTTTTTGGATAACCTTAAAAATGTTGTCGTGATACCTATTTTTTCCGTCTTATTAATTGTCCCATTTTTTTATTTTTATCCTTTATTTCGCCACCACCACTCCCCGGTAACGATAATATTATTATTTCCGTCTATCGATATTCCATACACGTAATCAATACTCCCTCCGTTATAGGTTGCCGAAGAAATAGAAATCAATGTGCCTGCCCATACTTTAACTGTACAAACAAAAATAATCCCTATAAAAATTAAACCAATTTCTTTAAATATTAAATATTTATTTTGCATTTAATCCCCATTTCTTATTTTTATTCCTATCAAGCATACCAAATTAAATCAGGATTTTTCAATAGAAAAATTGATTATTATGGATAGTTTCTTATAGAAAGTTTTCTTGGAAAGGATAGAAAATTGTGCGGATAATAAAAAATTATCTGGTCATAACACGCATTTGCTTTAAAAAAGAATCTGCTGTTCCCTGGTTTAATTCTTTCAATATCTTATACTCCTCAAGTGCTTCCCAGCGTTTACCTGAGTAAAGATAAGCCATCCCGAGAGTATAATGAAATTCTTCCTCCTCCGGCTCCATCTCCACTGCTATTTTAATTTTTTCTATCGCTTTGGAATATAACCCTTTTTTAACATAAACAAATCCAAGATTAAAATAAGATGCACAACAATCAGGGTCAATTTCAATTGCTTTCTTAAAATTTTTTATCGCCTGCTCATTTTTTCCTTCATTCATATAAACCAACCCAAGATGAAGATAAATATCTACATTTTCGGGGTTCTTCCCGATTGCCTTTTTAAATTACTTTATTGCTTGCTCATTGAGCCCCTTTTCCTTATATTCTACCCCAAGAAAATAATGTTCCCCGGCATAATCAGGATTTATCCTGCTTGGTTCCCTATATTCTTTTGACGCTTGTTCAAATAATCCTTTTTTTACATAAAGTTCTCCAAGATTCAAATGCGTTTCCACACAATCAGGAACAATTCTACTTGATTCTTTATATTCTTTTATTGCCTGTTCATCCCAACCCTTATTTTTATAAAGGAATCCAAGATAAGTATGAGCATCCGCACAATCAGGGGCAATTTTAATTGCTTCCTTAAATTCTTCCACTGCATCATCATTCAAATCTTCCTCTATATAACGCATTCCAAGATTTAAACGAAAATCTATATTCTTAGGTTCAATTCTAACTGCTTCCTTATATTCTTTCATCGCCTGCTCATTATCATTTTGCGCATAATATACCTGCCCACGACCGTAATGTATATCCGCAACACCGGAATTAATCTTAATTGCTTTTTTATATTCTCCTATTGCCTGTTCATAAAGGCCCTCTTCCATATATGATTCCGCAAGGCCATAATGAGCATCTACATTATAATCCGGATCAACTCTGAGGGATTCCTTAAACTCTTTTATTCCTTCTTTATACACACCACTTTGATAATAAATAATTCCAAGATAACAATGAGCATCACCACAATCAGGATTTATTTTACTTACTTCCTTAAACTCCTCCGTTGCCAGATTACTTAAATCTTTCTCCATATAAATAATTCCCAAGCCCAGATGAGCTTTTGCATTCTTCGGATTAACTTTTATTATTTTTTTATACTCTTCCATTGTTTTTTTATGTAAAACTTTCCTTAATATCACCACTGTTGTACAAATTAATAAAAGGATTAAGACATATTTTTTATACCCTTTCTTCCCGGCTGGCTTTATATCCGCAGTTTTTAATTCCTTTTCCGTTTTGATAAGCTTTTCCTGTCTACTTACAAACAAAGAAGCTAATTTAATCCCACAATCAGCTTCTACATGTTCCGGTTCTATTCTCAGTGTTTCTTTATATTCTTTTATTGCCTTATCATTCAAGCCCCGCTTCGTATAAACTTTCCCGAGATTATAATGAGCATCCGCATCATCAGGATTAGTTTTGAGCACTGCTTTAAGTTTTTTTATCTCTTGAAAATCTTCTATCGCCTGCTCATATAAATCACTTTTTCCATAAATAACCCCCATATCATAATAAGTCCCGCCACTACCGGCATCAATCTTAACTGTTTTTTCAGATTGATCCGTTTGCCGGCCGGAATATAAATCCTTTTTTAAATCTGCCCTATTATGAACAAACCTGGACACGGCAAGAATTATCATCATTATAATAAAATATTCGTAAAAACTAGTTTTTTTAGAAGACACTTTTTCTCTCCTATAAAAAAACAATTTTTCTCTTTATAAATAAATTAACACAAACTAATTTAAAGTCAATAGTAAAAAAGTTCCCTAATGTTAAATATTTCCTTTTCATTAAATTATCCTTGTTCCACCTCTCAGGAAAGACATTTTCTTGAAATTTGTGATTAAAATCTTTCTTTGAAAAAAATTTAGCACTTAAATAATTTTTTGTCAAATATGTTCTAAAGATAAATATTATTTATTTTTTAGGAAAAGTTTTTATGGAATAATCGATCTAACGCGAATTTTGATTTACTGGAATAAACCTTTTGTAACAGGTCTGTTTTTTTGGAGGTATTGAGATGCAAGATCTCACATTTTATATGTGGAAACTTCGCTGCGGACACACTAAAGCTTCTTAATCCCAACTTCAAAAATAACGGATAAAATTCTTCAAAGGAACTGATTTCCCCACATAGACAAATTTCTTTCTTTTCTTTTTTACCCGCCTTAATGATAATTTCAAACAATTTAACTAATGACGG
>JAUVUO010000024.1 GCA_030601015.1 Candidatus Omnitrophota bacterium
GGAATTGAACCCTCAACCTTCACGTTGGCAACGTGACGCTCTAGCCGATTGAGCTACACCCGCAAAGACTTTATTATTTTTACTCATTTTTACTTTACTAGAACAACTCATAAAATAAGATACAATTTTTATCCGTTTTGTTTTGTAAATTTATACAAAATATATTTATGCGGACGGGGAGACTTGAACTCCCATCCCTTACGAGACATGATCCTAAGTCATGCGCGTCTGCCAATTCCGCCACGTCCGCTGTTCCATAAATGGCTTTTTAGGAATATCTGCTCATCCCCGCCTATACATCTATTTTGTATTTTGCGGATATTTCGCCTTAATTAAAATTATCAAAGACTCTATTATGATGATATATATATAAATACAATGAGCCGCCCGAGGGTCGAACTCGGCACACCCGCCTTAAAAGGGCGGTGCTCTGCCAACTGAGCTAGCGGCCCATAATCTTATTATTTAAACTAAAATTATCTATTTTTTAAAACCTTTTTAAATTACAATTTTCAAAAATCTTTAAGCTCTTTTGTTTTATCTTCTAAAATTTTATCAATTTCCTTTATATATTTATCAGTCAACTTTTGAAGCGAATCTTCTGTTTTAAAACGATCATCCTCGGAAATTTTTTTCTCTTTTTCCAAATCCTTTATTTTTTCTTTGCCGTCCCTCCTGACTGTCCTTACAGAAACTTTACCTTCCTCGGAAACCTTTTTAACTATCTTTATCAACTCTTGTCTCCGTTCTTCTGATAAAGGAGGGACTAATAACCTAATTATTTTACCGTCACTAACAGGCGTTATACCTAAATCTGATTGTAAAATTGACTTTTCAATCTCTTTCAAAGCTGTTGGATCGTACGGGCTTATAACAATCATTTTTGCCTCTGGAACGCCTATAGTAGCTAATTCCTTAAGTAAAGTTGGAGCACCATAATAATTAACCCTCACTCCTTCAACCATTCTAGGATTTGCCCTGCCTGAACGAAGTTCAGCCATCTCTCTCTTTGTTGATTCGATTGCCTTTTGCATATTTTCTTCAATTTGTTTAGTAAGTTCTTTAACAATCATTTTTTCCCCTTAGTTTATAAGAGTTCCAATATTTTGGCCACAAACCACTTTCTGCAAATTACCTTGTTTCATAAAATTAAAAACTGTTATCGGTAATTTATTTTCCATACATAAAGTGATCGCTGTTGTATCCATTATTCTTAATTGTTTTTTTATCACTTCCATATAGGTCAAAGACTTAAACATTTTCGCGTCATCATTTTTAACAGGATCAGAAGAATAAACACCATCGACTTTTGTCCCTTTAAACAAAGCATCTACATCTATTTCTACTCCCCTAAGAGAAGCCGCTGTATCTGTTGTAAAAAAAGGATTACCTGTACCCGCGACAAAAATCACTACTCTTTTCTTTTCTAAATGCCTAATAGCTCTACGCCGAATATAAGGTTCTGCTATTTGATGCATTTCTATAGCAGTCATAACCCGACTCTGAACACCGGCATGTTCCAACGCGTTTTGTAAAGACAACCCATTCAAAACAGTAGCCAACATCCCCATATAATCAGCTACTGTCCTCTGCATCTTAAATTCTTTAGATTGAGGAGCGCCTCTAAAAATATTCCCGCCGCCGACAACTAAAGCAATTTCAACATCCAAATCAACTACAGATTTAATCTGTTTGGCCAAATGAGCACAGATAGCTGTATCAATACCATGAGAATATTGACCTAAAAAAGCTTCTCCACTCAATTTAAGGAGAATTCTTTTATATTTAGCCTTCATCCTCCTCTCCCAAAGAAAATCTCACAAATTTTTTAATAACGATATTTTCACCACTTTTAGAAACCACTTCTCTTAAATAATCAGCAACAGTCTTTTTGCTTTCTTTTATATATGCCTGTTCTAAAAGACAATATTGTTTGACATATGCCTCCGGTTTTTTTAATTCACTATAAACTTCAGCGGGAATATCATCTTTTTTTATATATTCAGGATTAGATGCTGCTATCTGCATAGCTATATCCTTAACAAATTTTTTAAAAATATCTGTTCGGGCAACAAAATCAGTCTCACAATTGACCTCAACCAAAACTCCTAAATTACCGCCAAAATGTATATATGACTCTATAAGCCCTTGACTAGTTAATCTTCCACTCTTTTTTTCGAGCATTTGAATACCTTTATTCTTCAATATTTTTAATGCTCCTTCAAATTTACCATTTGACTCAACTAAGGCTTTCTTACAATCATTAACTCCTAACGATGTTTGTTCTCTTAATTTTTTAATGTCAGCCAAGCCCATTTTAGTCCCTCCTTATTCTTCATAGCTTCGAAAAGCCAAATATTTTTTAACTTAATTTTCTCTTTAACCAGCGTTATTCATATCTTCACTTTTAACATTCTTCTTATCTAAATCAGCCTCAACTGATTTCTCAGAATTCTGTGCTGCCATATTATTTGATTCATCTTCTACCTTAGGAGTTTCTCCTTCAACAAGAGAATCTTCTTTTATATTTTCCTCTATTTTAGCAGCACTATTTAATCCGTCATTTATGGCCTCAACTAAAGAGGTCACAATATATCTGACAGACTTGATAGAATCATCATTGCCGGGAACTGGATAATCCACATCCTCAGGATTAGCATCAGTATCAATTAATGCTACAATCGGTATACCTAATTTGCTTACTTCCTTAACACAAGCCGTCTCTTTTTTAGGGTCAATTACGATTACACAATCAGGAAGATCAACCAAAGAAACAACCCCGCTATATATCTTTTCCATCCTTTCGATTTCACGATTTAATCTAAGGACTTCCTTTTTCTTCAATTTTTCAAATTCGCCGTTTTCTCTATCTTTCAAATATTCTAAATATTTATTAATTCGAGCCCTAACTGTAGTATAATTTGTTAGCAATCCTCCAACCCATCTTTCGGAAACATAAGGCATATTACATGTTATAGCTAATGCCCTTACTACGCTTCTTATTTGCTTCTTTGTTCCAACAAAAAGAATTCTTTTTCCTGATTGTGCCGTTTGTTTCAAAAATTCTTTAGCCTCCGCTAATTTCACAGCTGTTTTCTCTAAATCAATAATATAAACTTTTTTCTTTTTACCAAAAATGAACTTTTTCATTTTTGGATTCCAATGTTTGCTTAAATGTCCAAAATGAACACCACTTTCTAATAATTCTTTAATTACCTCAGGTAAAGCCATAAATTTTTTGCCTCCTTTTAATTTTAATTATAAATTCCTAAAGACAGACAACATCTTTAGTATATCAGCTGCTAACAAACTTCTCTATTCGAAACCAAAGTATATCATATTTCTTAATATTTTCAACAACATTATATATTAAACTGCAAATCATACAATCTTTTATATAACCCGCCCTTTTTTAAAAGTTTGTCATGTGTTCCAATCTCTACAATTTTACCTTTTTCAAGGACAAGTATTCTATCCGCTTTTAATATAGTAGAAAGTCTATGAGCTATAACAAAAGAAGTCCGTTCTTCCATTAAAACATAAAGAGCATCTTTTATTAATCTTTCAGATTCAGAATCAAGATGACTTGTCGCTTCATCCAATATCAATATAGGCCCCTCTTTCAATATTGCTCTAGCGATGGCTATTCGCTGTTTTTGGCCCCCGGACAACCTAACACCTCTATCGCCTACTACAGTATCAAATTGTTCAGGCAAACTCATAATGAAATCATAAATATGAGCTTTTTTAGCCGCAACAACTATTTCATCATCGGTTGCCCCCTCTTTTCCATATGAGATATTCTCACTCACACTAGTATGAAAAAGGACAGTATCTTGAGATACAATTGATATAAGCGAACGTAACGACTTTATATTAATATCTTTTGAATCTTTGCCATCAATTAAAATTTGCCCTTTTTGAACGTCATACAACCTGGGAATAAGTCCAACTAAAGTTGTTTTCCCGGCACCTGAAGGCCCGACAATAGCAACAACCTCACCTTTACTTACTTCAAAATTTATATTTTCCAGTACACAACCATCACTTTTCTTATATTCAAAACTTACATTTACAAAACTAATATTTTTATTAAAACCCTTAATCATTTCGGAGTTAGGCCTCTCTTTTACCTTAGTTTCTTCTTCTAAGATATCATAAATCCTCGAAGATGCGGCAAAAGCTTGCTGATTAAGGGCATACGCATTTGATACCTTTTTTATTGGTTTAAGCATAGATAATAAAAAAGCCAAGAATACCCCTAAAACTCCAAAAGAAATCTTTCCGGCAATAACTTCCTTACCCATTAACCATAAAATGACCATAGCCCCTGAAACCCCTATAACCTCGGTTAAAGGAGATAAAAATATCATTCTTTTTATGGTTTTTAGATTAAATTTATAATATTGTTCATTAATCTTCTTAAACCTCTCTATCTCATATTCCTCACGGCAAAAAGTTTTTACAACATATGCTCCTTGGATGGTTTCGGCCATTATAGAATTTAAATCCGCCATTTTTTTCTGAACCTCGGTAGCAAACATTTTAATTTTTTTGCCGACTATTAAAACAGGCAGCATTATTGCCGGAAAAATAATAAAGGCTACCAGAGGGACTTTCCACGACAACTGAAATCCTATATAAAAAGCCACAAATGAATAAAGAATAATTTTCATGGATTCCAAAATTACATCCTTAAGAGTATAAGAAAGCGCGTTAGCAATCATCCCCACATCATTGCCTATTCTCGACATCAACTCACCGGTTCTTTTTCTGCCGTAAAAATCCATACATAAATCCTGCATTTTCACATACAACTTATTCCTTACCTCTTTTACCACTCCTTGGCCAACAACATTCATAATAAAATCCTGTATAAACATAAAAATACCCTTAAGTAAAAATAATAGCGGCAATCCGATAACTATGATTTTAAGAAACATCATCGGTTCTATTTTATTTAATTTATCGATAAAAGAAGATAAAAAGCAGGTATTTCTCCAGGAATAACTATCTTTTTATTATTGAAAAGCCTGTCACACAAAGGAGCAATCATTCCTAAACTTATACCATCAAAAAGCGTAGAGATACTCATAACAACCGCTGCCAGAGCAAGAAGGCATCTATACCCTTTAGTAAATTTTAGTAATTTTAAATATTCTTTAATATATTTTTTCATGGCAAAAATTAAGTGAATTCTATCACATCAATTGACTTTTAACAAGGTATTTGATAGAATCAATAAACGCGAAAAAATATACAAAAAAAAGGATAAAATCATGCTAAACGTAGGTGTTGTAGGTATTGGGAAATTAGGAAGTATACATTTACGTATATATAAGGAAATCAAAGACATAAGAAAGATATATATAGCTGATACCAACCAAAACCATTTAAAACCGCACCAAAACCTGTCGAATTATGAAGACTATAAACAATTAAAAGGAAAAATTGATCTTGTAAGTATTGCCACCCCTACTTTTACACACTATGAAATAGCCAGCTTTTTCTTAAAAAATAAAATCCCGGTATTAGTTGAAAAACCTTTAACTAAAACTTTAAAAGAAGCTGAAACACTAATAAAATTATCTCAAAAAAACAAAACAATGCTCTTTGTCGGGCACGTTGAAAGATATAATAGCGCGTATTTAGCTGTTAAGAAATATATCAAAAACCCCCTTTTTATCGAATGTCACAGATTAAATCCTTACCCCAACAGATCCCTTGATATTAGTGTAGTCCTTGATTTAATGATTCACGACCTGGATATAATACTTGGGCTGCTAAATGATAAAGTAAAAAAAGTTCAGGCTAAAGGTGTAAAAGTTCTTTCATCCTCTGAAGATATCGCTAACGCAAGGATAACTTTTAATAATGGCTGTGTAGCAAATATCACAGCATCCCGTATCTCCGGCAAAAGAGAAAGAAAAATAAGAATATTCATGCAAAATTGTTATATCTCTTTAGACTACGCGACTCAAAGCGTAGAAATATACAAAAAAACTAAAAATAAAATAACAAAAAAAATTCTCCCAATAAATAAAGAAGAGCCTCTCAAAAAAGAAATCATTGAATTTATAAATTTAGTTAAGAAAAAAAGTTTTGATATATCTTTTGCAGAAAAAGCAAAAAACGCTTTAAATATTGCGTGTAAAATAGAAAAAATAATACAACGCCCACGATAAACTCATCTCAAATTAAAAATGAAAAAAAAAATAGTAATCATCGCTGGAGATAAATCAGGTGACATATATGGCGGATTTCTATGCGAAACCTTAATAAATAATTCTTCCTCTCTAGATATCTATTCTTTTGGAGGAGAAAATCTAGCCAAACATTCAAAACAATTAATAAATCTCTTATCCAAATCAGTATGCGGATTAACCGAAGTTATTTCATCATTAGGTGAACTCATCAATACCTTTAATAAAACTCTCAGTTATATTAAAAAAATAAAACCTGACCTCATCATTCTTATTGATTTTCCGGACTTTAATTTAAGATTAGCAAAAAAACTTAATAAACAATTTCCGATTTTCTATTATATAAGCCCGCAAATTTGGGCCTGGAGAAAAAATAGAATAAATTTAATTAAAAAATATATAGATAAAATGATAGTACTTTTTAAATTCGAAAAAGAATTTTACAAAAAAGAAAGAGTAGACGCCCTTTATTTTGGACATCCTCTTTTAGAAATAATAAAAAAAGAAAATTTTCCGGCTAAAAAAATAATTTCTTTTCTGCCCGGTTCACGAATCAATGAAATAAACAAACATCTGCCTATAATGTTAAAAGCAAAAAAAATAATAGAAAAAGAACTCCCCAATTATCAATTTAGAATTATAAGACCCCTAAACATGGCTAAATCGCTTTACAATACTTTTTCGACAGAAATTGAAATCATCGACCACTCATACCAAGCCATTGAAGAATCTAAATTCATAATTACTTCTTCCGGAACAGCTACGGTCGAAATCGCGATACTCAACGTTCCTTATATTATAATTTATAAACTTAACAATCTAAGCTGGCAAATTTTAAAAAGAATAGTAAACACAAAGTTTGTCGGTATGATTAACATCCTATCTTCTCATCCGGTTATTGAAGAATTACTGCAAAAAGACGCAAACCCCGCAAATATAGCCCAAACAACTTTAAAATATTTACAAAATGAAAAGAAATATAACGAATTAAAAAACGATCTCTCTAAAACAAAAGAAATTCTTTCCCCATGCGGAGCTACAGCAAATATCGCCAAATTTATTATCAATTATTTAAAGGTATAATTTTCTAGCACTACGTATATAGGGATGGAAATAGACTTCACTCCCTTCAGCGAGATATATGCCATTTTCTGCCGTAAAATAAATTCTGCTATGCAGAACGAAATAAAATTATAAAAAAATATATTCAGTCAATATATTAATCCTGTAGGGGCACAGCGTGCTGTGCCCGTGTCATTTAAAATTATTATTCCATATATATGATCAGGCATTATTACAAATTCATCCAATTTAACATTATTTTTTAAAAATTGGGTATTTTTCTATTCTTCATATACAATTTCATGATATTGGTTAATATTTATTTTTGGTATTTTATCTGGTACAATATCGGGCACAGCACGCTGTGCCCCTACAGAATGGTGAAAGTGCCAGTTTCTGGATCTTTATCTGCAATTATACGTTTTTTTAAATCTGCGGCCACAAAACGTATTAATCAGCATATAGGCACAATTTTCAATACGGTTTTTTCTACTTCGTTACATCCTTCGTCTTGTCTCTCTCTTTATCTTTTTTGTCTGTAATCTGAGGCCTATTCTGTAGCCTTCATTCTTATATCTATAGTCTTTTTATTTTTATTCTTTTCAATTTTGCTCTTTCTTTTTTTCTAATTTCAAATTGCTAATTGATAATTTTGCAATGCTAAATGTTTTTTCGCCCCTCGTCTTACACCCTGTGTCTTCCATCTTTAGGTTGTAATTTCTTCTTCTTTTTAATAAAAGTGTATACATTAAAAATAGCCGCGGGAGTTACTCCGCTTATTCTTAAAGCTTGTCCTAAAGATGCCGGTTTAAATTCTCTTAATTTCTCGACTATTTCAGTAGATAATGACGGTATTGTTGAATAATCTATTTTTGGTATTTTTATTTTATCGAGATTTTTCATTTCTTTAAGCCAATTCAATTCTCTCTTTAAAAACCCCTCATATTTAACCTGTATCTCAATTTCACGTTCTACTCCAATATCTTCACTCTTTATCTTTAAATACTTTTTTACATCTTTTAATTCAATATTAGGCCTTTTCAAAATGTCAAAAACTTTCTTTTTTTGTTTATCAAAGACAATCATTACTGATTTTATATTTTTTATTTCCTGCTCAATTTTATTCTTTTTATCCATTACATATTGATACTCATTTTTACCTAACAACCCTAACTTATAAGCAATCGGAACTAATCTAACATCCGCGTTGCTTTCTCTCAATGAGATACGAAACTCACTTCTTGAAGTAAACATCCTATAGGGTTCATCAACACCTTTTTGAGTTAAGTCATCGATTAAAACTCCAATATAAGCCATATCTCTCGTTATAAAAAAAGGGTCCTTTTTCTTAATCTTAAGCGCGGCATTTACCCCCGCGACTATCCCCTGAACTGCCGCCTCCTCATATCCGGTCGTACCATTAACTTGTCCGGCAAAATAAAGGCCTTTCACTAATTTTGATTCTAAAGTAATACAAAGCTGCCTGGAATCTATAAGTCCATGCTCAATACCATAACCCGGACGTATCATTACCGCTTTCTCTAACCCTTCAATAGTCTGTATAAACTGTTCCTGAACATCAAAAGGTAAAGATGTGGATATGCCGTTAGGATAAACTTCAATAGAATCCCTGCCTTGAGGCTCTATAAAGACATGATGGCTATCTCTTTTAGCAAATTTTACAACTTTATCCTCCAAAGAAGGACAATACCTTACGCCTGTTGACTTTATTTTTCCAGTATAAAGCGGTGAATGTTTTAAATTATTAAGAATTATCCTATGAGTTTTTTTATTAGTATGAGTAATATAACAGCTTAACCGTTCTTTATTTATCACTTTGTTAGAAAAAGAAAAAGGTTCCACATCTTTATCAGGAATCTGCTCTAACATTTTTGAAAAATCTATGGTCCTCTTATCTAAACGGGCACAAGTACCGGTTTTAAAATGCTTAGTTTTAAATTTTAGTTTTTTGATGCTATAGAACAAATTATCACTTGATCTTTCATACAATCTTCCTCCGGGAAGATTTGTCAATCCAATATGGATTTTACTCTTTAAAAAAGTGCCCGCGCAAACAATTATTGATTTAGCCTTTAAAATTGCTCCAAAACTTGTTTCAACCCCGCATACTTTATTATTTTCAACAATTAACTTTTCAACTTCAGCTTGTAAAACTTTAATATTCGGATCATTATCTATAAATTCTTTCGCTATTTTTTGATATAAATACATATCCAACTGAGCTCTAGTCGACCAAACAGCTTTACCTTTACTTCTATTTAAAATTCTATAACCAAGAGCGGACCTATCAGTAATTTTCCCCATTAGCCCGCCTAAAGCATCCACTTCCCGAACTAATAGGCCTTTAGATACCCCCCCTACAGCAGGATTACAAGATAATTTCCCAATCGAATCAGGATCTATTGTAATCAAAAGAACATTACAACCTAATTTAGAAGCGGAATTACTCGCTTCAATACCTGCATGTCCAGAACCTATAACTATTACATCATAATTTTTCATACAAACTTATATGTTAATTACTTAAAATGATACCTAATATTTTTACATATTAGAAACCCTGTGAATTCAAATAAAAATATCCCGTCAAAAATTATTCTTAAACGGGATATAAATCTAAATATTAGAGCCTTCTTAATGTATTTTAGTATTTTAATTGTCCAATTTTTGAAATATTTTATTTTTTAGTCTGTTGGGCTACTGATTCAATAGCCTGCTTCAAAACCTCAGGATCTCCTAAATAATAATGTTTAACTGCTTTCAGATCATCATCCAATTCATACACAAGAGGAATGCCTGTAGGTATATTAAGTTTAAGTATATCCTCATCTGAGACATTATCTAAATATTTAACTAAAGCCCTTAAACTATTTCCATGAGCAGCGATAATAACTTTTTTCCCTTCTTTTAAAGAAGGAACAATCTCATTGTGCCAATAAGGAAGAAACCTATCTACCGTATCTTTTAAACATTCCGCTAAAGGTAGCTCTTCTGAATTCAAATCCTTATAGCGAGGATCGTTCCCCGGATATCGTCGGTCTTCTTTAGACAATTCAGGAGGCTGAATATCATAACTTCTTCTCCAAATTAATACCTGCTCTTCCCCAAATTTTTTAACTGTCTCTAATTTATTCAACCCTTGAAGATCACCATAATGCCTCTCATTAAGACGCCAAGACCTGTTAACAGGAATCCACATTAAATCCATATCCTTCAAAACTATCCATAAAGTTTCAATAGCGCGCTTAAGGACAGATGTATATGCGACATCAAAAGTAAAGCCTTCTTTTTTTAAAGATTCAGCCGCTAAATGGCCTTCAGATATCCCTTTATCGGACAAACCAACATCAGTCCACCCTGTAAACTTATTTTCTAAATTCCAAATACTTTCCCCATGTCTTAATAAAACCAGTTTTATCATCTTCTCTCTCTCCTCAATGAGACTTAGACTTTTTCAAAGAAAAAGTTTGTAGCTCGAATTGAATCCCTCCGGAGTTAGTGTGAAAAGTCGAAGACATTTTACACTATATACAGCGAGGAGGGACAAGGTTAATAAAAATATAAAATTCCTTAATGCTTCAGAGACTTAGACTTTTTCAAAGAAAATTTAAATTGAGAATTTTATTTCAATTTAATATTCAACACTTTGAATAACCACAAGCGTCACAAACTAAACATCCCTCTTGATGTCTTAGCGCAAATCCGCATTCAATACAAACACCTACCACATTGGTATAATTAATCTTTGGTGCAGTGACCAAAGCCTTATCCTCTTCTTTATTTACAGATGATGAATCTATTTGAAACAGATCTTTTTGATCGGCCGCTCTTTTCTCTAAAACTCTAGCTATCGCATCCGCGCAGGAAAAAA
>JAUVUO010000158.1 GCA_030601015.1 Candidatus Omnitrophota bacterium
AAGTTTCTGAATAGCGCCTTCCCTTAAAGTTTTCATGCCCTCCATTTTAGCAATTTTTCGTATTTCCTCAGCCGAAGATTTTTTTAAAACTAATTTTTGAATGGGTGGACTGATTTTAAGAACCTCATAAATCCCCACCCTTCCTCTATACCCGGATTTATTACATAACTTACACCCTCTTCCCCTGACAAACTTCGTTGTTTTCCCAACCAATTCTTCTAATCCCAATGAAATCAACAATTCAGAAGAAGGTATATATTCTTCTTTACACTTAGAACACACCTTTCTAGCTAACCTTTGAGCAAGAATACCTAAAACAGAACTGGAAACCAAAAAAGGTTCCACTTCCATTTCAATTATACGGGTAAATGCTGAGGCAGTATCATTAGTATGTAACGTGGACAAGACTAAATGTCCCGTTAAAGCAGCTTGAATGGCTATCTCCGCAGTCTCTAAATCTCTAATTTCTCCAACCATTACTACATCAGGATCTTGCCGCAAAAAAGCTCGCAAGGCTGAAGCAAAGGTTAAACCCGCTTTGCTGTTTACCTGAACCTGCCTAATATTAGCTACCTGATACTCCACCGGATCTTCTACCGTCATTATATTAATATCTTCCTTATTTATCTTTTGTAAAGCTGCGTATAGAGTCGTAGTTTTCCCGCTCCCGGTAGGCCCTGTTACCAATATAACACCATAAGGCTGAACTATCATTTCCTGTAATATTTTCAATTCCCTTTTAGGAAATCCTAAATTTTCCAACCCGCAAGTCATACTGCTTTTATCCAAAATTCTTAAAACAATATTTTCTCCATGCACGGTCGGGCAAGTAGAAACTCTAAAATCAATATCTTTTGTTCCGACCTTCATCATTATCCTTCCATCCTGGGGGACTCTTCTCTCTGCTATATCCAAATCCGCCATTATTTTAAAGCGGGAAATTATTGCTGATTGTAAAAATTTCGGCAAAAAAATATGACGATGAAGGATTCCATCAATCCTATAACGAATATTTAAAACATTTTCTTCAGGTTCTACATGTATATCGGAAGCGCTTCTTTCTACAGCATCTGAAATAATAATATTAACGATTCTAACTGTGGGGGCATCTTCCCCAATTTTTTCACCATCCGATAAATTTTTCCCTTCGCCTAAAGCTGCCACTATTTCTTGAATTGTTCCGGCAGACCCATAATATTGGTCTTGCGATTTACTTATATCCATTTTATTTGCTAAAACCGGCTCAATAGGACAACTTACAATACGCTGCAATTCATCTATAACAAAAACATTATTGGGATCTGCCATTGCTACAGTCAAAGTTTCAGCAACTTTAAAAATCGGTATAACATCATATGTCCGGGCAAATTCCTCAGGAACCAGCTCTACTACTTCCGAAGGTATAATATATCGTGAAAGGTCAAACAGAGCTAGACCTCTTGTCTCTGCTAAAATTTTGTCTATTTCTTTTTGCGAAACCCAGTTTTTATTTACTACAATTTCGTCAATTTGCTGCCCGCTAACCTTCTGTTCCTCCAAAGCCTCATCTAACTGACTTTGAGTAATCATTCCTTTTAAAATTAAGGCTTCTCCTATTTTTTTATTATCTATATCCATGACAATTCCTATTTCCTTATAAAAATTTTTATCCTATTTTTTCGTTACCTTTTTTCTTATATATTCAAGATTATCCCTCTATATCTATAACAATTTTTTCCATATTTTCTCTTTTTCTTATCACATCGTTAAGCCTTTGATTTAATAATTCTAATTTATTAACAACTTTTTCTTCATTTTTTTGTTTTTCTTTTAAAATTTCTTTATTTTGTTTTTCTCTATTATCCATATATCTTTTCCCAACACCAAACCGTTCCTGCTCTTTCATAGCCTTGCTTACACCGGTCGTAATTATTTTAGGAGATACAAAAATTAAAAGTTCCAACTTTTCTTTAGTATTCTTAGTGCTCTTAAATAACCAACCAATGCCGGGGATATCACCTAAAAAAGGAATTTTGGTGTCAGCCTGACTAATGTTATCTTTAATTAATCCGCCAATAATAATAGTCTGCTCGTCACCAATAATTACCTTTGTCTCAGCAGTACGTGTATCAATTACAGGAATAGTATAAGCTGGAGACGCTCCAACCTCGGGAACCTCATAATCATACGCCTTTTCACTAACTTCAGGACTAAGCTCCATTGAAATTTGCCCATCCTCACTAATTCGAGGATTAACTTTAAGAATTATTCCTACCTCTTCAAAATTAGCATCCCAACCCACTTGAATAGGATTACCGTCTACATCCGTTCCCATTATAGGCTCTATCCATGGAATTCTTTTTACAACTTTAATCTCCGCCTCCCGATTATTAACCGTACTAATTTTAGGCGCAGAAAGAACTTCGGTATCTAATGAATTTGCCAAAGTACTCAATACAACTTCAATAGGATCGTTAAATATAGCTAAAGTAAAAGGGTCTATTATATCTGTGCCAATTATAGGAGGATTTACACTACCCTTATAAGGGATATTCTGAACGATAGTGCTTACAGTACCGGCAGTTGAGCCAATACGAACTGCTCCATGCTGAAATCCCCCATCCTCTTCAAAAAGAGTCCAATTTACACCCATTGAACGTTCTTTATCCAATTTCACTTCTACAACTCTGGCCTCAATAAGAACTTGCCTGGGAGCAACATCCACCATTTCTATAAACTCTTCAACACTTTTTATATTTTCAGGATAATCAGTGACTAAAATAGAATTTTGTTCATCACTATACATAATAAAACCTTCATTAGATAACAAAGAATTTAAATTTGATACACTTTGAGGATAAACACAAAGGATATATCCCACGTTAAATAAAAAAATACAAATAATTTTACTTATTTTTATATTCATCAATTTTATATAACGGTATCTAAATAATTTTAAAACCACCTTTTTACCATCTTACCCTCTTAATTATTCTAAACTTTCCTCAGAAGGGTCTTCCGTTCCCTCAGAAGACATATCTTCTCCTGAGTCTGATGCCCCACTAGAACTAATCCCTACCAAATCTTTAACATCTATATACTTAAGCTTAAATAATTTCTTAGTCATTCTTGTATCCAGCATATCTATAAATTCCTGGACTCTATTTATATTTTTGGGATAATCAATAACCATAAAAGAATTCGGCTTTAGTCCTAATAAAACTTGCCCTTTGGAAGACAAAAGGCTATAGATACTCCCTTTTTTCCCGCCATCCTCTTGAGCCGTCCCGCTAAATTCAGACTCTGTTCCTTCTGAGGATCCCAAAGCTTTTAAACTTTCAGAATCGCTTCCTAAAATTTCTTGAACTAAAGCATGCTTCAAGCAAAATACTTGTGTCTTGAGATTATCTTTTACCTGAATAATATTCCCCCTTTTTATTAATGCCACATTATTCATCTCAGCAATTAATTCCAAAGCTTCATTTAAAGGCACGTTTGTTAAACTAGCCGTAACCTTTCCTTTCAACTCTTCATCCACTAAAAAATTAAGGCCGTATTCATGAGCTATTACCCTAAAAAAATCCGCCAATCCAACATCTCTTAATTCTATGGAATATACAGGTTCATCTGCCTCCAACCTTTTTATTTCTAATAATGGTAAAGTTTGACCTGTATCATCAATTTCTCCCGTTATATTTTCTCCTGCTGAAACATTTTCGTCTTCCGGCATTTCTTGCGAAAACCCTTTAAATGAAAAATTTATTACAAAAACAAAAAATAATAAAACTTTAAAAATATTCATATTTTCAACCCGATATGTTAAAGATTCGTTTTTCTCATCATTTCTCTGATAAATGAATAAAATTCCTCATCTTCTACATTTTTAGCCCCAATAAGTATAACAAAATCTTTAGCTACCTTGAAAACGGTTTTTTCTTCATTTTCCGGACTATAAAAAATAACTGCCTTCATATCCTCTTCTTGCTGTTTATTTTTATTTTCGCTTTTCGTTTCTTTAACGTCATCTACAACATATTCTAAAGGAATAAATTTACCCTCGCCTTTCTTCTCAAAAAAAGAATATTTTTTTTTAAGCCATTCTTTATACTTTTCATAAAAATTTACAGCATATTTTTTTTTATCCCATTTAATTATATAAACAAAAATATTTTCGCCGTTTTTGTTTTGGTACACCGCGATATTATCATCGCTGCATCCGGATACTGCCTTAATTGAAACATTTTTATT
>JAUVUO010000022.1 GCA_030601015.1 Candidatus Omnitrophota bacterium
GGTATGGGAAAATAAGGAGAAACAAAGGACGAGAGACGGGGAAAGACGAGGGACGAGAGACGAGAGCTTCGCTTGGACGAAGGACGATAAAAAGAGAATAGAATAAAAGACAAAATGTCGTAGAGATAATGGATCGCGGATCCATCCTTCTACAGCACGTAGGGGCGAACGGCGTTCGCCCGAAATAATGTTAAACAAATATAAAAGAATACCTCGTAATTGTCATTCCTGCGAATGCAGGAATCTCTGGCATTAACAATTGCGTTTTGAATTAACTATTTAGAATTTGTTTAGGATTTATTTATGGTTGAAATCCTTTTTGTTATAATAATTAAGAGCTAAGAGCTATTTGAAGTAGGAGTATAGCAATGAGAAAAGATACGATTTTGATTATGGATTTTGGTTCACAATACACACAATTAATTGCTCGGAGGGTAAGAGAATTTAAAGTGTTTAGCGTTATTGAACCCTGTACTGTAGATATAGAAAAAATTCGTAAAATAAACCCGAAAGGAATAATTCTTTCAGGTGGCCCTCATAGTGTTTATGAAAAAAACGCGCCGTTATTAAATAAGGATATTTTAAACTTAGGGATCCCAATATTAGGTATATGTTATGGAATGCAAATACTGGTTAAAATTTTGAAAGGCAAAGTGAAAGAATCACAAGAAAGAGAGTATGGCAGGGCAGAGATGTATATAGATAACCATAAAAATTTATTTGCTTCTATGCCGGCTAAAATAGTTTCCTGGATGAGTCATACTGACCAGACAGTAAAACTACCTAAGGGATTTATTGTCTTAGCACATACCCTTAATACAAAATATTCATCTATCGGAGATATTGATAGAAATATCTATGGTGTCCAATTTCATCCCGAGGTAGTTCATACGGATTTAGGAATACAGATACTTTCAAATTTTTTATTTAAAATATGTGATTGCTTTGCCAATTGGCAATTGGAGGATTTTATTAGCGAACAGATTAAAGAGATTAGAAAGAAAGTTGGGAATAAAAATGTTATTTGCGGATTAAGCGGAGGTGTAGATTCTTCTACAGCTGCAATCTTGTTAAGTAGAGCAATAGGTAAAAAACTTAAATGTATTTTTGTTAATAATGGAGTCTTGAGAAAAGGCGAAGTTCGGCAGGTAATAAAAAATTTTGGTAACAATTCAGTAATCGATTTACATTACGTAGATGCTTCAAAGTCTTTTTTATCGAAATTAAAAGGGGTTGTTGATCCCGAACAAAAAAGAAAGATAATCGGAAATGAATTCATAAAAGTATTTGATGCTGAAGCTTCAAAAATAAAAAATGTGGAGTTTCTCGTTCAAGGAACGCTTTATCCTGATGTAATCGAATCAGTTTCTTTTTTTGGCGGGCCTACAGCTTGTATAAAATCTCATCATAATGTCGGAGGCCTTCCTGAAAATATGAAATTAAGATTGATAGAACCATTTCGCCAGCTATTCAAAGATGAAGTCAGAGAAATAGCTAAAATTTTAGAAATGCCTGAAAGTATTATAGATAGGCATCCGTTTCCCGGCCCGGGATTAGCGATAAGGATCATAGGAGAAGTAATCCCTTCACAACTTAAAATTTTGAGGGAAGCTGATGCTATATTAGAAAAAACGATAACGAAAAATGGTCTTTATAAGGATATCTGGCAATCATTTTGTGTTTTATTACCGCTAAAAACTGTTGGTGTAATGGGAGATAAACGGACTTATGAATATGTTATTGCAGTTCGCGCGGTAAGCAGTATAGACGGGATGACCGCTGATTGGTCAAAAATACCCTTTCCTGTTTTAGATGAAATATCTAACGCGATTATTAATAAAGTAAGAGGAGTTAATAGAGTAGTTTTGGATATAAGCTCAAAACCTCCGGCAACTATTGAATGGGAATAAAAGAAGGATTGAAAAGAAGAGTTAGTTGGTTATTTTTTGTTTTGGTTCGCGGGTTTAGCGAGTTCGCGGGTTAAATTGAGAAACGTATCGAGTCGTGCGTGAAGAAGAAAAATAAAAATCAAATATGGATAAATTGGTTAAATTATTAATTTAATAAAAAATATATAATATGCATGCGGATTTTGTTCATCTTCACGTACATACACAATATAGCCTGTTAGACGGTGCCTGCCTTTTGACTCGCCTTGTCGATAAAGCAGTCCAATTTAAATTACCCGCGCTTGCAATGACCGATCATGGAAATATATTTGGCGCGATAAAATTTTATAGCCTTTGTATGAAGAAAGGGATTAAACCTATTATAGGCTGTGAAGTTTATGTTTCACGCGGGTCTCGTTTTGATAAAGAAAATAAACCCGGTTCAAACAGTAATTATCATTTGATTCTTTTAGTTAAAAATGAGTTAGGATATTCCAATCTTATTAGGTTAGTTTCGTTAGCAAATTTGGAAGGATTTTACTATAAACCACGGGTAGATAAAGAAATTCTTAGAAAATATAGTGAAGGATTAATAGGTTCAAGCGCTTGTTTAAAAGGAGAAATCGCATCTTATATATTGTTAGGTGAAATGAATAAAGCCTATAAATGCGCGGATGAATATTTAAGCATTTTCGGTAAAAACAATTTTTATTAAGAATTGATGGATAATGGGTTAGACGACCAAATCAAGGTAAATAAAGGGTTACTTAAAATATCGAAAGAGTTAAATATACCAATAGTGGCAACAAATGATGTGCATTATTTAGAAAGAGAGGAATCCTTTGCTCATGAGGCACTTCTTTCAATACAAACCCAGACTTTAATGTCGGATCCTAAGAGGTTTAAATTTAATACAGACACTTTTTATTTTAGAAGTCCTGCTGAAATGAAAAGTATTTTTAAAGAAGTACCTCAAGCAATAAAAAATACTTTAGAGATTACTCAAAAATGTAATCTCATTATGGATTTCAGTCAAACACATTTACCAAGTTTTCCTTTACCGGAAAACGAATCAGACGATTCTTTTTTAAGAAATATTTGTTATAAAAAATTAAAAAATAAATATCCGGAGAAAACAGAGAAGATAATACAAAGGTTAGACCATGAATTAAGTGTTATTAAAAAAACAGGATTTTCGAGTTATTTTTTAATAGTTTGGGACCTTATTAAATTTGCTAAAGAAAATCATATCCCTGTAGGCCCCGGAAGAGGAAGCGCCGCAGGGAGTATTGTTAGTTATGTCCTGGATATTACAGATGTTGACCCGTTAAGTTATGATTTACTCTTTGAGAGGTTTTTAAATCCTGCAAGAATTTCTATGCCTGATATTGATATAGATTTTTGTTATGAGAAACGGTTAGACGTTTTAGACTATGTAACTAAAAAGTACGGGAAAGACAATGTAGCTCAAATAATAACATTTGGAACTATGCAGGCTCGCGCGGCAATAAGAGATGTCGGTAGAGTTTTGGGTTTTAATTATTCTGATGTAGATAAAATTGCTAAAATGCTCACATCTTCTGTTGGCCAGCAAACAACATTAAAAGATGCCATATCTCAAAACATTGATATTTCCAGAGCGTACAAATCCGATAGTAAAATTAAACAGCTTATAGATGTAGCATCTCAGCTAGAAGGCCTATCCCGGCATGCTTCTACCCACGCTGCGGGAGTAGTTATCTCGGATAAACCCTTGATAGACAGAGTACCGTTAATCCGGGGGTCGGAAGGAGATATTGTAACCGGTTTTGATATGGTTTCTTTGGAAAAGACAGGCCTTCTAAAAATGGATTTTTTAGGCCTTAAAACTTTAACTGTAATTGAAGAAACGTTGAAAATTATAAAAAGGACAAGGCATGAAGAAGTTGATATTACTAAAATCTTGCTTAATAATAAAAAAACTTATCAACTATTAACGGAAGGCGAGACCATTGGAGTTTTTCAGCTGGAAAGTAGAGGGATGAGAGAAATATTAACAAAAATAAATCCGTCTTGTTTTGAAGATTTGATAGCGGTACTTGCTCTTTATCGTCCTGGCCCCCTGGGCAGCGGCATGGTTGATGATTTTATAAGCAGAAAACAAGGAAAAACAAAGATTATTTATATCCATTCAGAGTTAGAGTCAATACTTAAAGCAACATACGGAATAATTCTTTATCAAGAACAGATAATGCAGATAGTATGTAAATTGGCCGGTTTTGATATGTCACGAGCAGATCTTTTAAGGAAAGCTATTGGTAAAAAAATACCTGAAATTATGGAAGAACAACGGTATATGTTTGTTCAAGGGTGTGTTAAAAATAAAATATCTAAAGACAAAGCCTCTCAGATATTTGATTTGATAGATTATTTTTCCGGCTACGGATTTAATAAGAGTCATTCAACGGCGTACGCGCTCATTTCTTATCGTACGGCTTATTTGAAAGCAAATTATACTATTGAATATATGGCTGCGCTTCTTACCAGCGAACGTAACAATACAGATAAAGTGGTTGAATATATAGGTGAAACAAAACATATGAAATTTGAAGTTTTGCCTCCGGATATAAATTCCAGTTTTGCTAATTTTACCGTAACGAATAATAAAAGTATTAGGTTTGGTTTAATGGCAATAAAAAACGTTGGTAACGCCGCGTTAGAGAATATTCTTGAAATAAGAAAAGAAAAAAATTTTTCCAGTATTTTTGAGTTTACAGATAGGGTTGATTCAAGAGTAGTGAATAAAAAAGTAATGGAAAGTCTAATTAAATCTGGTGCAATGGATAGTTTTGCAATGAAACGTTCTCAAATGATGGCAATTTTGGATAGAATCTTGAGTAAATCATCTAAAAAGATCGATACCGCTCAATTAACTTTATTCGCGCCAATTATTGATGAAAGTGTTCCTGAGATTGAGGAATGGGGACTTCTTGAGATATTAAATTATGAAAAATCTCTTTTAGGTATTTATTTAACCGGACATCCTTTAAGTTGTTACTCTTATTTGGTTAATTCATTAAAAAGAGATAAAATAATTTCTTTTTACGAAAATCCCAGGAATAAAGAAGTTTTAGTTTGCGGAGTTATTGAGAAAATAAAGATAGTTATTACAAAACGAAAAAAACAGCGTATGGCAATTTTAAACATTGAAGATGAAACATCTAGAGTTGAGGTTATTGTTTTTCCACAGTTATTTGAAGAATCAAATATTTATTTAAATGAAAAAGAAATTATAGTATTGATGGGTAAAGTAGAAACTAAAGAAAAGACTCCGAAAATTTTAGCAACAAAAATAATACCAATGGAAGAAATTATGACTTATGTTAAGAGGGCAAATATTATAATCGAGAAAAATAAATTACATTTAGATAAATTAAAAGATATTTTTACAAAGAATAGAGGAAATGTACCGGTTTATTTTTCCTTTAAGAATTCTCGGATGGATGGAGTAAAAATAAAAGCCGCGGATAATTGCAGTATAAAATTAAATCCTCAGGTATTAAAGGATTTAACCTCTCTGGTGGGAGAAGGAAACTTAGTCTTGACACTATAGATTGAGACTGATAAACTTAGTTTATGCGGAAAAGAGATATTGTTTTAAAAATTAGCGATAAAACAGGAATAAAGCAGATTAAAGTTAAAGAAATCGTACAATTGACACTTGATACTGTCTTTGAGGCTTTGAAGGAAGGCCGAAGGATTGAGTTGAGAAACTTTGGAGTTTTTCAAGTAAAAACAAGAAAAAAAAGAATTGGCCGAAATCCTAAAACTGGTGAAGTAGTTCCTGTTCCTGAAAGAAAAACTGTAGTCTTTAAGCCCGGACTTGATATGAAGAAATTTATAAAATAACCTCCCCTTTTCTAAATATGCACCTCGTTAAACCCCGCACTTTAAAGTTAGTTTATATAAAAACAATAGGAGATTAATTGAGTGATGAGAAAGTTTTTTAATGTTAGAGGAACCTCTGATTTTAAACCATCAGAAACATTGTTTTTTCAGGAAATCAATCAGCAATCACGGAACATTTGTAAAAAATTTGGTTATGAAGAGATAAGTTTGCCTATTTTGGAGGAACGGGAATTATTTTCAAAAGGGGTGGGTGAAGTCACAGATATTGTTGAGAGACAAATGTTTAAAATAGAGGGCAAAGATATAGTTTTAAGGCCGGAAGGGACAGCTCAGGTTATCAGATATTATCTTCAGAATTCTCTATATAAACAAAACGATTTTTATAAGTTTTTTTATCTTGGGCCAATGTTCAGAGGCGAAAGGCCGCAGAAAGGAAGATTGCGCCAATTTCATCATATTGGAGTTGAAGCTATAGGTTCGGATAGTATTTATATTGATGCTGAAATAATTTGCTTATGCTTTGAAATATTGGATAAAATTGGTGTTACCGAAAAAGAGTTAAAAATTAATACTTTAGGCTGCGCTTCAGATAAAGAAAAGTTTTCAGTTACTCTTAAACAAGCACTTATAGATCGAAAAGATGAACTTTGCCAAGATTGTGAGAAAAGGTTAGAAAAAAATCCTTTAAGAGTAATAGACTGTAAAAATAAACAATGCCAAAAAGTAGTTAATTCATTAAATTTAGAGATGGATCATTTATGTCCCGATTGTAAAAATCGGTTTAACGATTTAATGTCTCTACTAAAAGATATGAATATAGATTATACTTACAGCCCTCATTTAGTAAGAGGATTGGATTATTATACGAATACCGTATTTGAAATAACCTCAAATAAATTAGGATCACAGGACGCGATTGGAGCGGGCGGAAGATACAACAATCTTATGAAATCTTTAGGAGGCCCGGAAATCCCCGCTACAGGTTTTGCTTTGGGGCTGGAACGGATATTGTTAATATTATCTGATATCCAACGGGCAAAAAAACTTGATTGTTTTGTAGCTGTTATGGATAAAGAGAATGCTAAATTGGGATTTAGTATTTTAAGAGATATTAGAAACGCCGGATTTAGCGCGGATTTTGATTATAAAAATAAATCTTTAAAAGGACAATTGAGGGTAGCCCAAAAAAAAGGAGCTAAATTTGTGGTTATTCTCGGAGAAGAGGAATATAAAAATAATTCTTTGGTTTTAAAAAATATGGAAAATTCAACCCAAGAAATAATAAAATATAATGAACTAATCGAAGAGTTAAAAATAAGAATGAAAAGTTGAAGTGGATACACGAAGATATATTTTTAAAATTATTAATGAAAATAAATGAGGGGTGATAAATGTTAAGAACACATACATGCGGTGAATTAACAGCGGAAGAATTAAATAAAGAAGTTGTATTATGCGGTTGGGTTGATTCAAGACGTGACCATGGAAAATTGATTTTTATTGATATCCGGGATAGATACGGTATTACTCAGGTAATTTTTCTCCCTAAACCCAATATGGTTACATATGAAAAAGCCAAAAAACTTCGTAACGAAGATGTAGTTAAGATAAAGGGTATGGTTAATTCAAGACCTAAGAAAACGGAGAATCCTAAAATATCTACGGGATATGTAGAGATTTGTGCTGAAGAATTAGATATTTTAAGTGCCGCTTCAGACCTGCCTTTTAACGTCGAGGATAATATTGATGTTGGAGAAGAGATTAGATTAATTCATCGATATTTGGATTTAAGAAGAAATGTTGTTTCGAGAAAAATAGTTTTACGTCATAGATTGAACCAGGAGTTTAGAAGGATTTTAAATGAACAAAATTTTTTAGAAATAGAAACACCATTTCTTACAAAGTCAACTCCGGAAGGAGCTCGTGATTATTTAGTGCCGTCCCGTTTGAATTCAAATAAATTTTACGCTTTGCCTCAATCACCTCAGCTATTTAAACAAATATTAATGGTTGGAGGCATGGATAGGTACTATCAGATAGCAAGATGTTTTCGAGATGAAGATTTAAGAAAAGACAGACAACCGGAATTTACTCAGTTAGATTTAGAAATGTCCTTTATTGATGAGGAAGATATTCTTTCGTTAGTAGAAAATTTGTTTGCTTCTGTTTTTTTAAAGATTTTAGGCGTAGAAATCAAGACTCCGTTTTTAAGGATGCCGTATAAAGAGGCAATAGAAAAATACGGGACAGATAAACCGGATTTAAGGGTCCCTAATTCTACAGAAAAAGAAAACGAGTACAAGTTTTTATGGGTAGTAGATTTTCCATTGTTTGAGTATAACGAAGATAATAAACGCTGGCAATCCTGCCATCATCCTTTTACAGCCCCCAAAGAACAAGACATCCCTTTAATGGAAACTGATTTATCAAAAGTAAGGTCACGTTCATATGACCTTGTTTTAAATGGTGAAGAACTGGGGAGCGGATCAATAAGAATAAATTCTTCCGAATTGCAAAAGAAAATTTTTGAGATTTTAGGGGTATCCAATACCGAAGCAGAAGAAAAATTCGGATTTCTTCTAAGATCATTCAAATATGGAGTCCCTCCTCACGGCGGCGCTGCTTTTGGACTGGATAGGTTATGTGCTATTATAACTAATTCATCCAGCATTCGTGAGGTAATTGCTTTCCCTAAAACTCAAAGAGGAATTTGTCCTTTAAGTGAAGCGCCTTCTTATATTCAGGAAGAACAGTTAGACGAGTTAAAACTCAAATTAGTTAAAGAAGAAAAAGAAGACTAATTCAAAATATAATATGCAGAAAGTTAATAAGAATAATCTAATTTAAGAAAATTTTTAAACTATAGTAGAAAATGCTGTTAGATTCAAAAGAAAAGTGATATTATATTTGTGTTTGCGATATATAAAAAATCGGTAATTTAAATATCTAAGATGTTAATAAATAAGGGGGTAAATAATATGAAAAAGTTATTTATTTTATTTAGTATTATTTTTTTAGGCGGATGTATGACATTAAGAACATATACTATTGAAAAACCAAGAACAGACCTGGATGTTCTTGGAAACCAAGGTTATTTGACAGGCTCATCAAAAGGTACATCTAAAAAAAATAAGTTTGGAGATACGCGGAAAATATCAGTGATAGAATTCGAACTTAAATAAAAAGAAGATATCGGCTATCAAAAGAAAGAGAAAAAAAGATATATAAAAGAAGATATAATAAAACAGGATATAATAAAACAAGAATTGTTTTTAGATGAAGAAGCATTAAATGTTGGAAAGGATGAATATACCATACCCCAAGATACAGACTATGATTCTATAGAAGAAGTTGGCAGGGGCGTTACTGAAAAAGAAAAAGAATATAAATATTATACGATTCAAAAGAATGATACTCTTCAAAAGGTTTCACAGAAATTTTATGATACAACGAAAAAATGGAAATTAATTTTTGATTATAATAAAAAAGTAATAAAAAAATCCAACAATATTTATCCCGGGATGAGGATAAAAATACCAAAATTAAATTAACTTTAAATAATAAATATAATTGCAGATGCGGAAACTATTGGAAATTTCAGATTCTTCTGACTTAAGTTATATATTTGGAGTTAAAGATAGAAATATAAAACTTTTAGAAACTGAATTAGGAATTAGTGTAAATGTAGAGTCTCACGGAATTCTTTTAAAAGGAAATAAAGATAAAATAGAGAAGGCCGAACATTTTATTAAGAGTATTATAGCATTAAAAGACGACGGTTTTAATTTAACGATAGAAGAACTAAAAAATTATTTAAATTTAAGTACTAATATAACTAAATTGTCACTTAAATCAAGTGAATTTAAAGATAAAGAACAATTTGGAATAGTTGTCCCTTCATCACGGAAAAAAATGGTTTTACCAAAAACCAACGGGCAAATAGAGTATATAAATTCGATAAAAGAGTATGACATAGTTTTTGCTATAGGGCCGGCCGGAACAGGAAAGACTTATTTAGCTATGGCCATGGCAGTTAATTGCCTGCAAAACAAATTAGTGAGAAGAATTATTTTGGTAAGGCCGGCAATTGAAGCCGGAGAATCCTTGGGTTTTTTGCCGGGCGATATTAAAGACAAATTAGACCCGTATTTGCGGCCTTTGTATGATGCTCTTTATGATATGATAGATGTCGACATTATAGAAGAGCATTTAGAAACAGGAGTTATTGAAATAGTTCCCTTAGCTTATATGAGAGGGAGAACCCTTAATAATGCCTTTGTTGTTTTAGATGAAGCTCAAAATTGTACTTCAGAACAATTAAAAATGTTTCTTACCAGGTTAGGTTATGATTCAAAAGCTGTTATTACCGGTGACATTACACAAAGTGACCTTCCTGGGGGAAACCCTGGTGGTTTGATAGAAGCCGTAAATATTCTTGCCCCGATTAAAGGTATCAAGTTTTGTAATTTAACTAAGGGTGATGTAGTCAGACATCCTTTAATACAGGAAATAATTCAGGTATATGAAAATTTTTACAGAAAAAAAACAAAATAAATTTTTTGATCCATTTATAGGCTCAATATTTTTTATTATTATAGGCCTAATATTTTTTAAATATGACATAGATTTTTCTATACTGCTTTTGACATTCCTTCTTTTTGTTTATGCTAATTTTTTTCGAAAAATAGATAATTTACCGTCACATTTGGATTTATGTATATTAGGAATGATAGCCATATGGGTACCTCTTTTAACGACAGCAACTTTTAAAATATCAGGATATGGTATATCTGCAATTGGATTTGCGATTTTAATAACACTTTTGTTTGAGAATTTAGAACTTTCTTTTATTTTTTCGCTTTTTATTTCATTGTTAGGCGCAAGTATAAGCGATAATAATCTTGGAATAGGAACGAGTCTTTTCGCGGGAGCTATAACAGCTTCAATACTTACGATTAAAGTCCGCCGTAGATTTCAGGTTATAAAAGCCGGTTTTATAGCAGGGCTTATTCAGTTCTTTTTTGCCTATATTTCAGAAGGAAGATTAACCTTTTTTATGATATCCAGCCTTGATTTGCCGTTTTTAAGAGATCTTTTTACGGTATGTATGCTTAACGGACTAATATCCTCATTTATAGTTTTAGGGGTTCTTCCGGTTTTTGAATATATTTTTAAAGTAGTGACAAATATCTCACTTCTGGAATTATCCGATTTTAACCATCCTTTACTTCGTAGATTATTATTAGAAGCTCCGGGAACATATCAGCATTCTTTAGTAGTAGCCAATTTAAGTGAATCGGCAGCAGAAACAGCAGGAGCAAATTCTCTTTTAGCACGAGTTGGAGCGTATTATCATGATGTTGGTAAACTGGTTAAACCTGATTATTTTACTGAAAATTTAGTAAGATATAAAAATATGCATGAAAAATTAAAACCTTCAATGAGTAAATTAATAATTCTTAATCACGTAAAAGAAGGTATAGATTTAGCTAGGAAACATAATTTGAGCCCAAAAATAATTGATTTCATTGTGCAGCATCATGGGCGGACTTTAGTATATTATTTTTATCATCGCGCCCGAGAATTGGAACCCAATGGTAAACATGAAGAAGAGTATCGTTATCCCGGCCCTAAACCGCAAAGTAAAGAGACTGCAATCGTTTCTTTAGCGGACACTTTAGAAGCCTTATCCCGTACAATGGAAGAACCAACCCCATCCAGAATAGAAGAAATGGTTAGGGAAATAGTTAAAAGACGTTTTATGGAAGGAGAACTTGATGAAAGCAGCCTTACCATGAAAGATTTAGAAAAAATTACCCAAAGTTTTGTTAGAATGTTGAATGCCATTTTTCATACCCGAATTAATTATCCTAAAGATGAAAGTAGAAATAATAAATCACCAAAATCTA
>JAUVUO010000236.1 GCA_030601015.1 Candidatus Omnitrophota bacterium
TTGGATATCAGGCTTCCTAAGCATCAATCGGCATTTTTATGGGGGCCGAGAAAAACAGGCAAAACTACATATTTGAAGAAACATTTTCCTAATAGTTTAGTCTATGATTTTTTGAAGACGGATTTTTTTCTTAAAGTATTAAAAAATCCGGCATTATTACGGGAACAAATACTAGCAAAACCTAAAGAAATTTTAAAGTTTCCTGTGATACTTGATGAGGTTCAAAAAGTTCCTCAGATACTTGATGAGGTTCATTGGTTGATTGAGAATAAAGGTTTAAGTTTTATTCTTTGCGGTTCAAGCGCAAGAAAATTAAAAAGAGGCCATGCGAATCTATTGGGAGGAAGAGCGTGGAGTTATGAGATGTTCCCGTTTGTTACCGCGGAACTTAGAAAAATCGATCTGCTGCGGATTTTAAATCAAGGAATGGTACCTTCTCATTATTTGCAAGGGCAAGATTATCGAAGGTCACTGAAAGCCTATGTGCAGGATTATTTAAAGGAGGAGGTATTTGCCGAAGGGTTAACTAGGAATATTCCGGCATTTTCAAGATTTTTTGAAGCTTTTGGTTATTCTCATGGTGAACTTACTAATTATTCTAATATTGCGCGTGATTGCGCTGTAGATGCTAAGACAGTTAATCAATATTATCAGATACTTATAGATACCTTACTTGCTATGAGAATCGAGCCTTTTAAAAGGAGACAATCTCGACAGGTAATTACAAAAGCTTCAAAATATTATCTTTTTGATGTTGGGGTCGCGGGGTTTTTGAGAAAACGGCATTTAGTAGAAGAGAAAGGTGAAGAGTTTGGGAAAGCTTTTGAGCATTTTATTCTTATGGAGATAGCTGCATATAGGTCTTATAGCAGTTGTGAATTTGATTTAAACTTTTGGAGGACAAAATCAGGGCTTGAGGTTGATTTTGTGCTTGGAGCTGGAAAAGTTGCTTTAGAAGTAAAAGGTTCAAGCCGTATAGATAAGACTGATTTAAAAGGATTATCTGCTTTTATAGATGAATATTCTCCGAAGAGAAGTATTGTTATTTGTAATGAAAAAGCAAAAAGAGTTCATGGAAAAATAGAAATAATGCCATGGAATGATTTTCTGCGTGAGTTATGGGATGGGAATATTTTGAAGTAGGAGTGGAATCTATTTAGGGTTTGCGAATAAAACTTGATTCACACGGATAGAAAGATATATGGAATTACCTTATAAAAAAATTCTTATTACCGGAGGGTGCGGTTTTGTTGGAAGTAATTTGGCTGTATCATTTAAGCTGAAGTATCCTAAGGTAAAGGTTATAGCCTTAGATAATTTATGCCGGCGCGGTTCGGAATTAAATATAATTAGACTTAAAAAAAATGATATAGAGTTTATACATGGTGATATAAGGAGTCCAGAAGATTTAGAACTAAAAGAAAAAATAGATTTAATTATTGAATGTTCAGCTGAACCGTCTGTTCTTTCGGGCTATGGTGGAAGCCCCCGCTATGTTATTGATACAAATCTTACAGGTTCTATTAATTGTTTTGAATTGGCCAGAAAAAATAAGGCGGACATTGTTTTTCTTTCTACAAGCAGAGTTTATCCTTATGGTGGAATTAACAATTTAAAAGTTGTTGAAGATGATACCAGGTTTAAGTGGCAGAATGAGCAAGATGAAAATATTAAAGGATGGTCAGAGGAAGGTATAGATGTTAATTTCCCTTTAGAAGGTCCAAGATCGATGTATGGAGCAACAAAGCTTTGTTCTGAAATTATTCTTAAGGAATATATAAGTATGTATGGGTTAAGGGGGGTTGTAAATAGGTGTGGAGTTATTGCCGGGCCCTGGCAGTTCGGTAAAGTTTCACAAGGGGTATTTACCCTTTGGATGCTCGCGCATTTCTTTAAAAAACCTCTAAAATATATCGGTTTTGGCGGGTGCGGCAAACAGGTCCGCGATTTGCTTCACATTGATGATCTTTTTGATTTAATTGATTTACAAGTTAATGCTATGGCTAGGGTGAATAACAAGGTCTTTAATGTTGGAGGAGGAAATGAGGTAAGTTTATCTTTGAAGGAAACCACTAAATTATGCGAAAAAATTAGCGGGAATAAAATAGATATTAGCCGGGAACAAACAACCCGGCCGGCGGATTTAGCTGTTTATATTACAGATAATAAAAAAGTTAGGGATTCGTTATCCTGGAACCCTAAAAGGGATCCTGAAAAAATCTTAGAGGATATATATCATTGGATTAGCGAGAATGCGAAACAATTATCAGAATTATAAGTTAGGTTTATATAAAGTATGAAGATTGCGTTAATTTATAATAAAACAGGAGAATCTACGACTGGCGAGTATATTGAAAAAGTCATAAAAAAGGCAGGCATCCTATATGAGCATTTTTGGACCGAACATTCAGGCGATATTCCCAAAGATTTTGATCTTTATTTTAGGATTGACCATGGGGACTACAAATATGATATACATCAAGATTTACATCCCGCAGTATTTTATGCTATAGATACACATTTAAAAAAACCTTTTAAAAAAATCAAAAAA
>JAUVUO010000111.1 GCA_030601015.1 Candidatus Omnitrophota bacterium
AAAAAAATAAGTAGGAGTAAAGAAAGATTAGAAAATTTCGGTTTTTTTGCAGCGATCAGGTTTGGTACCGATCCCGGATAAGCGCCTAACAATGTTGATTTGGTTGTTGATGTAAACGAAGCAAAGACCGGATATTTCAGTTTTGGCGGCGGATATAGTTCAGTGGATCAATTTATGGGATTTATTGAATTGAGACAGCGCAATTTTGATTATAGGAATTTTTCTAATTTTACCGGTGCTGGACAGGATTTAAGTCTTATGCTGAGTATGGGGAATTTAACTGAAAGATATCAGTTGAGTTTTACGAATCCCTGGATATTTGATAAACCGTTATCTTTTGGGTTTGATCTTTATAGAAGAGGCCATGACCAGGATGATAATGTGGGGTATGGCTATAGTGAAGAAATAACAGGAGGAGTCCTTCGGTTAAATAAAGAATTAAGTGAATATTGGAAAAGCGGAGTTTCCTATAAATACGAAAAAGTTAATATTAGTGATATAGTTAGCGGAGCAACTGAATTAGTAAAAGAGTTGGGAGTTAATCATTTAAGCAGCGGTGAGCTGTCATTGAGTTTTGACAGTAGGGACAATGTTTTTGCGACTACGAAAGGAATTTATTTTTATAATAGTTTGCAGGTTTTTGGCGGGCCTTTTGTCGGAGATCGAGATTTTGTTAAGTGTTTTTCAAGAGCAAGTGTTTTTCTACCTGTAATGGAAAAAACAGTTATTGAAATTAAATTAAGAGGCGGGTTTGCTGATACCTTCGAGGATAAAGATGGTAAAGGTATTCCCATTTACGAGAAATTTTTTGCAGGAGGTTCATCTACTGTTAGAGGCTATAGGGAAAGAAAAGTTGGGCCGATAGAAGAGATAACGAATGACCCTATCGGTGGGGAAAAAATGGTTATAGGGAATATTGAGTGCACACATTCCTTAATAGATTTTCTTAAGGTTGCGGCATTTTTTGATGTAGGAAAAGTATGGGGTGGCGAGGGTGGTAATTCTATTAAGTCAGGGTTTAAGTCCAGTGTTGGTTTTGGTGTTAGAGTTAAAACCCCTATAGGGCCCATAAGCATTGATTATGGGTGGCCTTTAGATACTGAAGTTGGAGAGACTGATAAGGAAGGGAGATTTCATTTTAATGTTAGTAGAGGGTTTTAGGAGGTAAATCATGAAAAAATTTTTTATTTTTGTAGCAGCAGTTATACTTGGTGTTTCTTTTTGTTCAATCGGTTTTGCAAAAGATTTAAAGATTGGGTTTGTTGATGTTTATAAAATATTTAATGAGTACGATAAAACTAAAGAATCAGAAAGTACTTTAGATAAGAAGAAAAAAAAAGTAGAAGAAAAACTTATTGAAAAGAAAAATGTTTTAGAAAAAATTCAAAACAAATTAGAAACCCTTAATGAAGAACAGAAAAAAGTTGAGGAAAGCAAGCTTATTCAGCAAGTTAAAGAGTATAGAGATTTAGAACGAACAGCAGTTGTTGATATTCGGAAAGAAAGAGATGAGAAGATGAAGGAAATATTGGAAGATATCAATCAAGTGACCAAAGAATATTCAAAAAATAATGATTTTGATCTTGTTGTTAATGAAAATGCCATTCTTTATAGCGGAGACAGTATTGTTAATATCACAGATAAAATATTAAAACTTTGTAATGATAATTTTAAAAAATAATGAAAGTTAGTCTTAGAGAAATAGCGGATTTAGTAGGCGCGGAAATAATAGGTTCATCGGATATAATTATTACGGGGATTTCCGGGTTAAAAGAAGCTAAGGAAGGAGATATTACTTTTCTGGCTAATTTAAAATATGCTTCTTTAATGAAAACAACAAATGCTTTCGCGATAATAATATCGAAAGATATTACAGCGGATACAAACAAAACTTTATTAAAAACTAATAATTCTTCAGTGGCCTTTACCAAGGTGGTTAGTTTACTCGCACCGAGTGTTACAAATCATCCAAAGGGTGTACATCCCTCATCAGTAATATCGCCTAAAGCGAAGTTGGGGAATAATGTCTCTATAGGGGCTTGTGCTGTTATTGAGGATGATGTTTGTATCGGAGATGGTACGGTTATATATGGTGGTTGTTATGTTGGACAGGAGGCTAAAATTGGAGAAAACTGTTTATTGTATCCTAATGTATCAGTGGGAGAAAGAATAGATGTTGGAAATAGAGTAATAATACATTCCGGCGCTGTTATAGGCAGCGATGGGTTTGGATTTTCTATGGTTAGCGGGGTACAGGAGAAAATACCTCAAATTGGGATAGTAAAGATTGAAGATGATGTGGAAATTGGAGCAAATGTGGCTATTGATAGAGCTAGATTTGATAAAACAGTTATTGGCCGAGGCACTAAAATAGATAATCTGGTTCAAATTGCTCATAATGTTGTAACAGGCGAGAATTGTATAATAATTGCTCAGTCTGGTATCTCAGGAAGTACTGTTTTAGGAGATGGTGTAGTTTTGGCTGGACAAGCAGGGATTAGCGGACATGTAAAAATTGGCGAAAAAGTTATAATTGCTGCTAGAGCCGGCGTAATAAAATCAATTCCTCCGGAAACTAAAGTTTCAGGATTTCCCGCTAAACCGCATGATATTGCTAAAAAAGTTAATGCTTGCGTTCAACGTCTTCCAATTTTATATAAGAAAATAAAAGAACTTGAAGAAAAAGTTAACGAATTAGAGAAGAAAGTGTAATTCAGTATGGATAAACAAAGAACAATTAATTGTAAAATATCATTTGAAGGTGTGGGGCTGCATACCGGGAATAATTCCAAGATTGAAATTCTACCCGCAAATCCGAATACGGGTATAATATTTGTACGTAGAGATTTAGAAGAGATTACTTTGATTAAAGCTGATTTTTATGCTATTTTGAATCCGGATAATTTCCCCCGACGTACGTCTATAGGCTCTAAAGGAGTTTATGTTCATACAGTGGAACACCTAATGGCGGCTTTTCATTTGTTAGGTATAGATAATGCTCAAATAAATATTTGGGGATAAGAAATACCCGAGTTAGATGGCAGTTCTAAAGAATTTATAGATAAGATAAATGAAGTAGGTTGGACGGAACAGGAAATTAATCGCAGCCGGTTGATAGTTAAAGAGCCGTTATGGGTAGAGGAAGGTTCTGCCAGTATTGTTGTTTTACCTTATAAAGGTTTACGGATATCGTATGTTTTAAATTATGATAGCGATTTAATACCTTCAGGATACAAAGATATTATTTTAAATGGTAAATTGGATGATACTTTTTATGAAGCCAGGACGTTTTGTTTAGAAACCGAGGTTCAGCCATTATTAGATATAGGGTTAGGAAAAGGTGCTAATTATAAAAATACTTTAGTTGTTTCTGAAAAAGGTATTGTAGAAAATAAATTAAGGTTTCCTGATGAGTTTGTTAAACATAAAATTTTAGATTTAGTCGGAGATTTATATCTGTCAGGCCTAATTAGCGGGCATGTTATTGCCATTAAAGGCGGGCATTCGTTAAATATAAAATTACTTCAAAAATTACGTAAGTATAAAGAAAGATTAAGGGGTGCTGCTATAAATACAAAACCATTAGACATCTCTAATGGTGAAGGCTTGACTGTTGAAGAAATTATGCAGATATTACCGCACAGATATCCTTTTTTGTTAGTTGATCGAATAGTTTCTATTGAGAAAGGCCTAAAGGCTGTTGGTATAAAAAATGTTACAATGAACGAGTATTTTTTTCAAGGGCATTTTCCTGTTAGGCCGGTTATGCCGGGAGTTCTTATTGTAGAAGCTATGGCTCAAGTTGGCGGTGTTTTAATGCTGGGATGTGAAGAACATAGAGGCAAGTTAGCTTATTTTATGGCCGCGAATAATATTAAATTTAGAAAGACAGTTGTTCCCGGTGACCAATTAGTTATGGAAGTAGTCGCGGGTAAGATTAGATCCAGAACAGGTATAGTAAAAGCTAAAGCGTTTGTTAATAAAAAATTGGTTTGTGAAGGAGAACTTATGTTTATCCTTGTAGAACCATAGGTGTTCATCTTACTTTTCATTGCCTTCCTTATAATTTTTGATATAATAATTTCTAATATTCTTTAGTCCAAATTTATTTATTTTGTAAATAACCAATTTGGATTGTATTAATCTATATAAACTGTTTGCATTTATTTTATAAGGAATTTTCAATATGCCAAATCAAATTGATTCTCGAGCATTAATAAGTCCATCCGCTCAGCTGGGTGAAAATGTAAAAATAGGGCCGTATGCCACTATTGGTGAAAATGTAAAGATAGGTTCTTCTTGTGTAATTGATTCTTTTGCTCAAGTTTTAGGGTATACTGAAATTGGTGAAAATTCTCATATTTTTAGTTATGCGGTAATTGGAAATATCCCTCAGGATTTAAAATATAAAGGGGATAGGAGTTTTTTGATTGTCGGAAAAAATAATAAAATTAGAGAGTTCGTTACTATTAATCCCGGAACAGATAAAGATAGTAAGACTATAGTTGGCAGGGGTAATTTGTTTATGGCATATTCACATGTTGGGCATGATTGTATAGTTGGGGATGAGAATGTTTTTGCCAATTCCGCTACTTTAGCCGGCCATGTGAGGGTTGGAAACAAAGCTGTTATTGGCGGTTTAGCTGCAGTTCATCAATTTTGCAGTATAGGAGAGTTAGCTATTATAGGCGGTTGTTCTAAAGTTGTTCAGGATATCCCTCCTTATTCTATGTGTGATGGGCATCCTGCAATAGTTTGCGGACTTAATTCTATAGGATTGAAACGCTCAGAGTTTTCTAACGAGGAAATAAGAATATTAAAAAAGGCTTTCAAAATAATATTTTTTGAAAATCATGTCTTAAGTAAAGCAAAAGAAATAGTTAGAGAAACTCTCCCTTGTTCAAAAGAAATAGATACCCTTATTGAATTTATGGCCTTTTCAAAAAGAGGCGTAAAAAAACGAATTTAAATTCATATAATAAAAGTGTATTAAGCCCCTAAATAGAGTTGATTAATGAAATAATTCTTATTATCAAAAAATGGATGTTGTTGGTAGAAAAAAAATAGGTATTATAGCGGGAAATAGATTTTTTCCTATCCTTCTTGCCCAAAGAGTAAAAGAAAAAAAT